>JAFZFM010000113.1 GCA_017555865.1 Bacteroidaceae bacterium | reverse complement strand
TTCGTGTCCACCGTAGATATCAATATTAACGCTTCCCGGTATATGGCCTGCAGCATGCTCCTCGGCAGTACGCACATCGACAAGCTGCACATCCGGGTTGGCTATGAAAGCGGCGAACTCCTCTACATCCAATGATTCAAAAGAGTTCTTTGTACTGCTGAAGCTGCATGACATGAGCGACAATGATAAAAGCATCAGAAAAAAATATGACTTCTTCATAACAACAATAAGATTTATTTCAAGAAATTAAATTGACAATCTTTTTCACAATTACAACAGTTTTACAAGTTCCTCTTTTGTTATGCCAAGCATATCGGCCTTGGCCTTGAATGCCGGCACTTCGTTGGCTATGAACTCCTGTTTAAGGTTCTCCTTAATGCGCTCTACAGCGCCGCCCTTCACAAAGTAGCCAAGACCGCGCTTGTTGTATATGATTTCACGGGTCTCGAGCAGCTGATAGGAGCGGACAATTGTATTGGGATTCACTCCCACTATTGCTCCCATCTCGCGCACCGAGGGGATACGCTCTTCCTCGCGCCACTCACCGGCAATTATTTTCTCCTGCATCATGTCAACATTCTGCAGATAGATTGGTTTATGTCCGTTGTACTCCATAATCAATAGTTTACTCGTTTGATTCTACGGTAGGTTATCCAAAGGAAAAGCAGAGATAAAGAGAGTGCAAGAATGTCGTAGAACAACATGAGGCTGTTAAAAGAGACATTGCTGAAAATACGGGCAAAGGAATCTATGTTGTTCACAAAAACTACAATGGCAATAATCATAATAGTGAATATGACTGCCATGGTAATGAGTATTGCCTTTATTATCTTGGCACTGCGCAACATCATGTTGAACATCATGGAACATGAGATTGAGAACAAGTAGGCAAATGAATTGCCGGCAAACCCAAACAAAGAGCCATTTACTGTCATCTCGGTATAGAACGGGTTGGCAAGCTCAAAGCCTTTGAAACCGAATGCGCCTTGCGGAGATACAAGATAGAACAGGAAGTCGGCAAGACTGAGCACTGTGTAGGAGAGTATAGGAATTACAAACAGACACATTACAAGCATTGAGAGGAACTTCTCGAATGTACTTGCAGGCAGCATGGCATAGACATAGCCTTTCTTTCTGTTGTTGGCATTGTAATATACAAGGAAAGGGCCAATCCAGCATGCTATGTCAAAGATGGAGCCTATGGCAGATGTACGGAAAACGGCAGGCATGCTTTCCTGGGCTGCAACCATTGTAACCCAAAATGAGAATATAATGCACACGTATGTTATGAGTGCGTTTGCAATACGGGGCAGATAGTTGCGGCACTCGTATGTAAAGAGATTTCCGAAACGGTTTATATCAAATGTATTGTCCATGGCCATTATTTTTTTGAATTGATATAATTGAACAACAGTTCTATGTTTATGCGGCTCTCCTCGCCGGTGTTGTTGGGTGATATTGAGCAGCAGCCACCAAGCCCGGGCTCAACATACACTGCGTCGGCCGGTGCTGTGACGGAGATGTTGAAACAGTACTCCTGCTGTATGTCGGATACACTCTTGTCGAGCAGCACTGCACGCTTGGAGAGTATCATTATGTGGTCGAGCAGGTTCTCGACATCCCTTACCTGGTGGGTAGAGATTATTATGGTGCGGTTTTCGTCCATTGCTGCGGCAACCATGCGACGGAAATCGGCCTTGCTTGGGATGTCGAGGCCGTTGGTGGGCTCGTCAAGGAACAGATATTCGGTTTTCAAGGCAAGGGCAAGAGCCAGAATTGCTCTCTTGCGCTGACCAAGAGACAGCTTTGTAAACTTGCGCTTGGCGTCAATCTCAAAATCGGCCAACAGCTTTTCGAACATCTCCCTGTCGAAATTGGGATAGAAGGGTGCAATGCCGTTGGCATAGGCGTTTATTGTAACATCGGGGCCTTCGAAATCCTCGGGCACATAGAATACCTTTGAAAGGAATGAAGGCTGGCGATTACCTGGGTTGAAACCGTCGATTGACACCGAACCATACTTGGTGGTGAGCAGGCCACAAAGGATTTTGAAGAGGGTACTCTTGCCCACTCCATTGGCTCCGAGCAGGCCGTATATGCGGCCGGTGGCGAATGTGCTGGTTATGTTGTCAAGAACCATCTCCCTGGAGTAGGCAAATGACAGATTGTCTATTTGTATCATAGCGTATTAGTTTATTAGTACACTGCAAATATAAAACATATTTTCTCTACTTTGCAAATGTTTTTGGGATTTTTATAAAAAATATTATATTCGCACAACACATATCAACAACACCACATGAAAAGAATTTTCATATACCTTATTGCTGCGCTGATGTTTGCCGGCTGCGGCGAGAGTGAGAACAAGTACGTGAACTACATGCTGCCCATTGCAAAGGATTACGAGTTCACAGCTGGAGAGTTTGAGACAGACAATGTATTCATTGCAATTGAAGCTCCCGGTGTGGATTGCGGCATAATAAAAGAACAGCTTGCCGAACTATTTCCACAGGATGGCGGCGAAAAGGCTGTTACATTGCAGATAAAGGATAAGGTTGAGGGAATTGAATCGCCCGAGGGGTACAGACTTGAGATAACTCCTGAGCAGCTGAGCATTGAGGCTACAGATGGAGCCGGACTTTTTTATGCCGTACAGAGCCTTATTCAGCTAAAGGGAGATGGCAACAGCCTGCCATGCTGCACCATCACCGATGAACCTGAGTTCGGATACCGAGGAATGATGTTGGATGTGAGCCGCCATTTCTTTGGCAAGGAGTTCGTAAAGAAGCAGATTGACGCCATGGCGCACTTCAAGATGAACCGGTTGCACCTGCACCTTACCGACGCTGCAGGATGGCGCATTGAGATAAAGAAATACCCTAGACTCACCCAGTTTGCCGCATGGCGCAACCCTGCACTGTGGAAGGAGTGGTGGTTCGGCGACCGAAAGTATGTTGAAGAGGGAAGCGAGGGTGCCTACGGCGGTTACTTTACCCAAGAGGATATACGCGAGCTTGTTGCATACGCTGCAGAACGTTATATTACAATTATACCCGAGATAGAGATGCCGGCCCACAGCGAGGAGGTGCTTACCGCATATCCCGAACTGTCGTGTACCCACGAGCCATACAAGCAGGCCGACTTCTGCGTAGGAAATGAGGCTACTTTCGAGTTCCTGCAGAATGTTCTTGACGAGGTAATTGAACTGTTCCCCAGCGAGTACATTCATATTGGTGGCGACGAGGCCGGAAAGAACTCATGGCCCCACTGCCCTTTGTGCCAGAAGAGGATGAAGGAGGAGAACCTGAAGGGTGTTGACGAATTGCAGAGCTACCTGATACAGCGCATTGAGAAATACCTTAACAGCAAGGGCAAACAGATTATTGGATGGGACGAGATTCTGGATGGCGGACTTGCACCTAATGCAACAGTGATGTCGTGGCGTGGTACCGAGGGTGGTATTACCGCAGCCGAGAGCGGACACAAGGCGATTATGACACCGGGACAGTTCTGCTACCTTGACTCGTATCAGGACGCACCGCCAACAGAGCCAATGGCCTTTGGACCATACATGCCATTGGAGAAGGTATACTCGTACAACCCTACCGACGGACTTGGCGAGCAACAAGCGGCAATGATATATGGCATACAGGGTAACCTGTGGGTGGAGTATGTGCCAACAGGAGATATGGTAGAATACATGCTATACCCGCGTATTCTTGCCATTGCCGAAATTGGCTGGAGCAACCCTGCACAGCGTTGCTACAATGAGTTCAAGGAGCGTGCCATTGTAGCAGTGAACGGTTTGCGTGCAAAGGGATACAATGCCTTTGACCTTGCCAATGAGCATGGACAGCGCAGCGAGGCTGCAACTACACTTAACCATATTGCTGTGGGCAAGAAGGTGAGCTATGCAGACGGTGCCGAATACAACGAGAAGTACAATGCAGGCGGCGACAGCGCACTGACCGATGGTGTACGTGGCGGATGGACCTATACCGACAGCAAATGGCAGGGATTCATAAGACGAGGTGGGTTCGATGTTACAATAGACCTTGAAAGTGAAAGGGAGATAAAGAGAATAAGCGCCGACTTTATGCAGATGCCTATGCCCGAGGTTTGGCTACCGGGTGAGGTTACAATATCGGTATCAAATGACGATGTCACATTTACACAGATTGCAAAGATTGTAAATGACACCCCGACCGATGTCCCCATGGTTATCCGGAATTTTGGTTGGGAGGGAAGCTGTACAGCGCGTTACATTCGCTACCACGCAGCCAAAGGTGCAAAAGGCGGCTGGCTGTTTACAGATGAAATTGTAGTGGAATAAGAAAAGTGGGTGGCCCAAAATCAAAATGAGCCGCCCACTATTGTCATAAGGTTGAATTTAAAGAGCTATTTTTAGGCGTGCGAAAACTGGTAAAGAAACTTTTTAGTCATCTTCTTTTATAAAAATAAGAATCCAGGAAATCTGTACGCACTAAAGCTTTAACGAAACAAGTGCCTTCATTTTGGACCATTGTGCAAGAATATATGAGTTTAGTCATCAAATTTCATCAATGTCCGAAGCGTGATGTATCCACTCCCTTCTCCTCTTTCTTTGTGTATCCTCCAAAACGGTAGATAACCGAAAGGGTAAATGCGCGTGTGTGGAAGTCATTACGGTGCAACAGATTCTGCCCTTTATAATTCATGCGCATATCACCAATTGTAGAGTTGAAGATATCATTCATAAAACAACTTGCAGTTCCCTTGCCACCGGCAAAACTCCATTTTGCACCTGCCGACACGCTCCACATTGTCTCAATGGAGAATGTACCCTGTGTCGCAGGTGTCTGCACAAAACCATTCAGTTCAAACGTCAGGCGGTTATTCACCTTTACACTATTGTCGAGAGAAAAGACTCCAATACAACTCTTGTCCTCGAAACCAAGATCGAAGAAATTATCGCAACGCTGGGCCGCATATACCCCCACAAGTGTCAGACGGGTGTCGAGCCACGGCACAGGCTTGCAGGGAACTACAGCCACAATACCAGCTTGGGACATATAATCCCAATTGTGGTTCTGATATATCAGTGCCAACCGCTCGGTCGACTGGTACATAGCTTGGGCAAACATCTTGTCGGTATAGTTCCAAAAAGCACCAAGCACATACTTCTGCTTATATATATAATTTCCCATCAGTTTATAGCTCTTTGATGGACGCAAACCAGGGGTATTGTGCATTTCGGAATATCCGTCTATGTGTGTGACTGCCGCCTGCATTTGCCAGTACGACGGATATTGCTTGTCAACATTCAGTGTTGCCTGGAATATATGATCGGGAGTTCTCATGCAGGTCAATGAGCCTTGCGGATAGATGGTAAAACGCGTAACATTGTTCACCTTGTAGTATTCGCCTGTTGCCGAAAGTGAGAAAGAGAGGCCCGATGGCAGACTGCGACCGACAGAGATGTACGCCTCGGCCGTATGCTCGGACAAAGATGAGTTGACATCTTCGCCACCAAGTGTGTTGCCGGAAGCGTAGTGCTGATAGTCATCACTATTGGAATTACGATACGTTGCTCCGTAACCAACTCTCCAACCGGCAGGCAGAGAGTGCGCCATGTCGGCATAGGCATGAAAGGAGTTGACTTTTTGTCCCGACATCTGATGTATGGCGGCAACCTCTCCGTCGGCATAATCAATATTCATATTCTGGGTGTTGTCGTTCTCATACATGGTATAATCGGCACCCATAGAGAGACCACCTGAGAGTTTTGCCTGAAAGGAGAAGTTATGCATATTATCCTTGTCGTTCACAATGGCACCGGCTGAACTCTGGAAATTACCATGAGATTTGGTAGTACCGTTGTAATCGTTACGGTAACGGCCATTATAGGCAAATGAAAGGGAATTTCTATCGTTCAGATTATATTCATAGGCAAAACGTGTTATATGCTGCCACGCACGCGAACGGATTTCCTGTTCCTGATGTATATTATAAGTAGTATCACCAAGTGTGTGCCAAGAAATCATATCAATATCCTGGACATCTGCAGCACGGGAGAGATTATACATTACATCAAATGCCCTTTTAGGAGTTGAGACACGCAAAAAGGCATGAGCACCACCATCGTTATAAAAACTGTTCTTGTAATCGGTACCAACCTCGCCTTGCAACGCATAGATGTTCTCCTTTTTAAGAACAATGTTTATGGCTGCACCGCGCACATGATACTGTGGAGGCGCGCTGTACATTACCTCAACCTTGTCGACACGCTCAACCGGAGTACTCTTAAGTATGACGGCAAGCTGTTCGGCACTCATGGTTGTTGGCATTCCGTTTATAATTACAGTAAGGGATGGCGCGCCTACAAGTGTGAGGGTATTCTCCTTTTCACTCACACCGGGAAGTTTTGTCAATGCCTCATAGACATTATTCGCTACCTTATCCTTTACAAGCAGCACAAGGTCATAGGAGAGTTTGCCATCATCTACCTTTACCAATGGACGCTCTGCACTTACCACCAACTCGTCGAGTGACACATCGGCCGGCTCAAGCATTATATCACCGGCATTTGGTTCATTAAATGATTTTTCCAAAGGCTTGAACGCAAGGTGCTGGACAACAAGTCTGAACTGCTGTATTTTATGTTCGAAGGCAAAAAGGCCGCAACTGTCACTCATGACAACATCTACATATACAGAATCGCAGTTCTGCAACACGATGGTTGCACCATCGACAGGGTTGCCGTTGTTGCTTATAATGCGGCCACTGACTCCTTGTGCAAACGTCAAACAGATGGATATTGTAAATAGAATAGATAGTAATACTCTTTTCATAAATGGGTGATACTTTATGATTTGGGCGCAAATTTAGCAAAAAAGTCATACAAAGGAACAAAAATTACCCCCCCCGATTTTTTAACATACATTAACGCTAAAGAAATATATTTCATCAAGGTTTGCATAAATCAAAATTTATTGTGTAAGTTTGCCATAACAATAATTCAAAGAACAAACATTAAAAACATCTGCCAATATGGAAAAAGAGAGGCTGTTCAGCGAATTTCCACCTGTAGAATCAGGGGATTGGAAGAATAAGATAATAGAAGACCTCAAGGGTGCCGACTATGACAAGAAGATGGTATGGAAAACCAATGAGGGATTCAGCGTAAACCCGTTCTACCGCAAGGAGGACCTGCCACAGAGGTGCGTGAATGAAGTACCGGGCGAATTCCCGTTCACACGCGGAAACAGTGACGGCAACAACTGGTATATAAGACAGGAGGTACAGGTAACAGAGCCTGCCGAGGCCAACGCTATGGCAAAGGAGATGATTGGCTATGGTGTGACATCACTCGGGTTCAAGGTAAAGGGCAAATTGGTTACCCCTTATTATATACCGACACTGCTCGACGGCATTGACGTAGAGAAGGTTGAAGTGAACTTCAGTGTATGCGTGCGCAAGGCTGCGGAGTTTGCAGCACTATTTGCAGCATATTGCAAAGAGAAGGGTGTTGACACCACAAAAGTTCGGGGTTCAATAGAATATGACCCCATTGACAAGGAGATTACAAAAGGTAGAAAGGCCGACGGCTACATAGATACCATAAAACAACTTATAGAGGCGACAGCTACACTGCCCCACATGCGTTGTATTGCTGTAAACAGCAAGTCACTCAACAATGCCGGAGCATATATTACACAGGAATTGGGTTATGCCCTTGCATGGGGTAACGAATACCTTAACGGTGCCGTAGAGGCTGGTATCCCAGTTGACGTAGCTGCAAAGAAAATAAAGTTCAACATGGGAATATCGGGTAATTTCTTCATGGAGATTGCCAAGTTCCGTGCTGCACGCATGCTATGGGCAAAGATTGTGGAACAGTACAAGCCCGAGTGCAAATGCGCATGCAAGATGGTTGTTCATGCCGAAACTTCGAAGTTCAACATGACACTGTTTGACCCATACGTGAACATGTTGCGTACACAAACCGAAGCCATGAGCGCAGCGCTTGCCGGTGTAGAGTCAATTACTGTGACACCATACGACGCTGTTTATGAGACACCGACTGCGTTTGCACGCCGCATAGCAAAGAACCAGCAACTTATTCTAAAACATGAGAGCCACCTTGACAAGGTTGCCGACCCGGCCGGAGGTTCGTACTACATTGAGAGCATTACCGACTCCATTGCTGCCGAGGCATGGAAACTGTTCCTTGCGACAGAGCATGAGGGAGGTTTCCACAAAGCTGTGGAGAATGGCAGTATACAGGCCATAATGGAAGAGACAGGCAACGAACGCCGCACTGCACTTGCCAAGCGCAAGGAGATTCTTCTGGGTACAAACCAGTATCCCAATTTTGGCGAAACTTCGGAGGGCAGAAAACCTGTCGGCAAGTGTGCCAACTGCGGTTGCATGACACCCGAGGGAAATGCTCTCGAGGCAAAACGTCTGGGCGAGGAGTTTGAGGCCCTGCGTCTAAGCACCGAGGAGAGCGGCCGCCGTCCAAAGGCATTCATGCTCACAATAGGAAACCTTGCCATGAGACAGGCAAGAGCACAGTTCTCGTGCAACTTCCTTGCCACTGCCGGCTACGAGGTTATAGACAACCTCGGCTTCAAGAGCATTGAAGAGGGTGTTAATGCCGCAATGGAAGCAAAGGCCGATATTGTGGTTCTGTGCTCAAGCGATGACGAATATGCCGAATATGCCATACCTGCATTCCAGGCTATAGGCGACAGGACAATATTCATTGTTGCCGGTGCGCCTGCATGCATGCCCGAACTGCAACAGGCAGGTATCGAGAATTTCATACATGTCAGAGTTAATGTGCTTGAGACACTCAAGGCTCTGAACAACAAGTTAGGTATTTAATACAGCAAGGTCATGAGAATAGATTTCAGCAACATCGATATATTTGCCGGCTCACAGGCGGCAACATGCTGTACAAGCAATGCTTGCAACAACGAGGTTTGGGAAACTGCAGAACAGATAAGGATAAAGCCTGTCTACACTGCATGTGACCTTAAGGAAATGGAACATCTTGACTATGCTGCAGGACTACCGCCATACTTGCGCGGACCATATTCAATGATGTACACATTCCGCCCATGGACCATACGCCAGTATGCAGGTTTCTCTACTGCCGAGGAGAGCAATGCCTTCTACCGCAGAAACCTTGCATCGGGCCAGAAGGGACTTTCGGTAGCGTTTGACCTGCCTACACACCGTGGCTACAACCCCGACAATGAGCGTGTGGTTGGAGACGTGGGAAAGGCAGGTGTGTCTATATGTTGCATGGAGAACATGGAGCAGCTTTTCGATGGTATTCCGCTCAACAAGATGTCGGTTTCGATGACAATGAACGGCGCTGTGCTGCCGGTTCTCGCATTCTACATAAACGCAGCACTTGAGCAGGGAGCAAAGCTCGAAGAGATGGCAGGAACAATACAGAATGATATTCTGAAGGAGTTCATGGTGCGTAACACATACATCTACCCACCGGCATTCTCAATGCGTATTATAGGCGACATCTTTGCCTATACTTCGCAGAAAATGCCAAAGTTCAACTCCATTTCAATCAGCGGTTACCACATGCAGGAGGCCGGCGCGTCGGCCGACATTGAGCTTGCATACACACTTGCCGACGGTTTGGAATATGTTCGCACCGGAGTGAATGCAGGAATAGACATTGACGCATTTGCGCCACGTCTGTCGTTCTTCTGGGGCATTGGCATGAACCCGTTCATGGAGATTGCAAAAATGCGTGCGGCACGTATGCTGTGGGCTAAGATTATAAAGAGTTTCAACCCAAAGAACCCAAAATCGATGGCTCTGCGCACACACTGCCAGACATCGGGTTGGTCGCTCACCGAGCAGGATCCGTTCAACAATGTCGGACGTACCGTAATTGAGGCCATGTCGGCAGCGATGGGACACACACAGTCACTGCACACCAATGCGCTTGACGAGGCCATTGCACTGCCAACAGACTTTTCGGCACGCATTGCACGCAACACCCAGATATACCTGCAGGAGGAGACAAACATCTGTCGCGTGATTGACCCATGGGGCGGTTCGTACTACATAGAGAGTCTTACACAGGAGATTGCCGAAAAAGCCTGGAAACTCATTCAGGAGATTGAGGAACTTGGCGGTATGGCAAAGGCCATTGAGACAGGTATCCCCAAAATGCGTATCGAGGAGGCTGCAGCACGTACCCAGGCACGTATTGACAGCGGTAAGCAGGTTATTGTGGGTACCAACGCATTCTGCCTTGCCGAGCAGGAGCCAATCGATATTCTGGAGATTGACAACACCGCTGTGCGCGAGGAGCAGCTCAAGGCCATTGAGCGTAACCGCAGTAAGCGCGACGAGGTTGCTGTAAAAGCGGCTCTCGACAAGATTACCGAGTATGCCGGCACCGGAGAGGGCAACCTGCTAGAAGCTGCTGTGGAGGCAGCACATGTGCGTGCCACATTGGGAGAAATTTCAGACGCTTGCGAAAAGGTTGCAGGACGTTACAAAGCAGTAATTAGAACTATTTCAGGCGTGTATTCAGCAGAAAGCAAGGACGATGAGAACTTTGAGAAGGCTTGTCGACTGACCGAGGAGTTTGCCAAGAAGGAGGGACGACGTCCCCGAGTAATGATTGCCAAGATGGGACAGGACGGACACGACCGCGGAGCAAAGGTGGTTGCAACCGGATATGCAGACTGCGGCTTTGACGTGGACATGGGCATGCTGTTCCAGACACCGGCCGAGGTGGCACGTCAGGCAGTGGAGAACGATGTTCATGCTGTTGGTGTGTCATCGCTTGCTGCATGACACAAGACACTTGTTCCACAGCTTATCGAGGAACTTGACAAGCTGGGTCGCGGCGATATCATGGTATTTGCCGGCGGTGTTATCCCCGCACAGGACTATGAGTTCCTTTACCGTGCCGGAGTGATTGGAATATTCGGCCCAGGAACAAGCGTTGCAAAGGCTGCCTGCGAGCTGATGAAGATATTCCTTGACAAGTAAAACCAAGAAAATACAACAGAGTCCTTAAAGGCTTAACGCCCTTAAGGGCTTTGTTACGCAATAGATTGAAGAAAAGAAGAAGATGATTGTTTGCATAGCAGAGAAACCGAGTGTTGCAAAGGAGATTGCCGAGGTGCTTGGAGCAAGAAGCCGACACGACGGATATTTCGAGGGTAACGGTTACCAGGTAACATGGACCTTCGGACACCTTTGTACGCTTAAAGAACCGCACGACTATACCCCCATGTGGCAGCGATGGAACTTGAGCAGCCTGCCCATGATACCACCCCGCTTTGGCATAAAGCTTATTGATGACCGTGGCATAGAGAAACAGTTCTCCATAATAGAGCGAATCATGAAGAACGCCGACATGATTGTGAACTGCGGTGATGCCGGACAGGAGGGAGAACTTATACAGCGTTGGGTAATGCAGAAGGCACAGGCAAAATGCCCGGTAAAGCGTCTGTGGGTTTCGTCGCTCACCGAGGAGGCCATACGCGAAGGATTCGCGAACCTCAAGGACCAGAGCGAATACCAACCGCTTTACGAAGCCGGATTAAGCCGCGCCATTGGCGATTGGTTGCTTGGAATGAATGCCACACGACTGTACACACTAAAATATGGCAAGAACCGCCAGGTGTTGTCCATAGGCCGTGTGCAGACACCGACCCTTGCGCTCATTGTAAAACGCCAGCACGAGATTGACAACTTTGTTCCACAGCAATACTGGCTGCTGAGGACACTCTACCGAAATACTGTATTCAACGCCATTCTTAGGAAGAGCGATGACGAACTGATGGCCGAGATTGAGAAACAGAAGGAGAAGGCCGAAAAGAAGGGACAGCCGTTTGACGTTGCCGAGGCATGGAAAAAGGCCGAGGCTGCAAATGCCGGCATAGAGCCAATCGCCAGCGAGGAGCAGGGAACGTCAATTCTGGACCACATTATGGAGGAGCCGTTTACAGTGACATCGGTCGAGAAGAAAGAGGGCAAGGAACTTCCCCCACCACTGTTCGACCTTGGACTGTTGCAGGGCGAGTGTGACAGGAAATATGGCATTCCCATTGATGTGACCCTGCAGACAATACAGTCGCTGTATGAAAAGAAAGTCACCACATACCCACGTGTCGACACCACATACTTGAGCGATGACATATATCCCAAGTGTGCAAATATTCTGAAAGGGCTACGCGACTATCAGCCGCTTACCTTGCCACTGATGGACAAGCCACTGCCAAAGTCGAAAAAGGTATTCGACAACAAGAAGGTTACCGACCACCATGCCATAATACCTACCGGAGTATATCCGCAGGGATTGACCGACATAGAGAAGAAGGTATACGACCTTATTGCACGACGTTTCATAGCTGTATTCTACCCCGAATGCAAGTTCAACACAACCACCGTTCAGGGAGAGAGTGCCGGCATAGCATTCAAGACATCGGGCAAGACAATTATAGAACAGGGATGGCGTGTAGTATTCGCCGGAGAGCCAAGCGACGACAAGGAGGAAAAGGAATTGACAACATTTGTTGTTGGTGAGAGCGGCCCGCACACACCGGAACTTGTGGAGAAGTGGACACAACCGCCCAAACCATACACCGAAGGTACACTTGTGCGCGCCATGGAAACTGCCGGAAAGTTTGTCGATGACGAGGAACTACGCGACGCAATGAAAGAGAACGGCATAGGACGTCCTGCAACACGTGCCGAGATTATAAAGACCTTGTACAAGCGTAACTACATTCAGAAGGTCAAGAAGAACATTGCTGCCACCCCTACAGGCATAGAACTTATTGCAACAATAAGGAACGAACTGCTGAAGAGCGCCGAACTTACAGGCCGCTGGGAGAAGAAACTACGCGACATCGAAAAGCGGCAGTACGACGCAAAGACATTCATTGCCGAACTGAAGGAAATGTTGCAACAGGTGGTCAATGATGTATTGCGCGACAACAGCACAATTGGGATAAAGTAGCAATTGGCAACAAAAACAGCCGTCCTAATATAATAAAATGCTCTTTTTGGAGTTATAGTTAGAAGATACTCCACATATATAACAGGTGAACAGATTATTTACATTTGCTGTGACACTGCTTGTAGCGTTGCTCATGACATCATGCAGTAGTGAGAAGGCCATCAGGAAAGGTGACCAAGCTGCTGCTATCATGGAGTATCACGAGGCTGCAAGACAGTACAAGAAGGCATACCGCAAAATAACACCCAGTGACCGCAAGCTACGCGCCGAAGTGGCTTGGAAGATGGGCGAATGTTACCGCAAGAGCAACAGCCCGGTATATGCAGTGGGCGCATACCAGAATGCGGTACGCTACGGATACCCCGACTCCACTGCACTATATCACCTTGCAAGCGCACTGCTGCAGAAAGGTGACTACAAGGCTGCACTGGATAATTTCAGGGCGTTTCTTGAACTTGCCCCCGACAACCGCATGGCACAGATTGGGTTGCAGTCGGCGACCCAATCGGCAGAGTGGAAAGAGAACCCAACCCGTTACATTGTAAAGAGGTCGAAGGAACTTAACGGACAGCGCAGCGACATGTGCCCAGCATACGTAGGCAGCGACACAACCATGATTATAACCACAAGCACACGAAAAGAGTCTACCGGCGACGACATAAGTTCGATAACCGGACAGAAGTGTGCCGACCTATATATCACCAAACTGAACGAAAAAGGGAAATGGCAAAAAACCGAGAAGATTGAGGGCGAAGTGAACAGTGAGTTTGAGGATGGTGCATGCGCCTTTACCCCCGACGGCAAAGTAATGTATTTCACTCGCTGCATTACCGATGACCAATATCCGCGCTTTGCCGCAATATATAGCAGCAACCGTAGTGAAGCCTCGTGGAGCAAGCCAAGCAAGGTCGAGATTTCGAACGACACACTGTCGCTATATGCCCACCCGGCCGTATCGCCCGATGGAGAGTGGCTCTACTTTACATCGGACATGACCGGTGGTTGCGGAGGACTCGATATCTGGCGTTTCTACATTGGCAAGAACAAGGCTATGGAGGGTGTTGTAGAGAACCTTGGCGATGTAATTAACACCGAGGGCGACGAGCAGTTCCCGACATTCGGCCCAAAAGGAGAGCTATTCTTCTCGTCAAACGGATATCCGGGAATGGGCGGACTTGACATCTTCAGCGCCACTGCACTCAACGATAGCACATGGAGTATAAGCAACCTGGGAGCTCCATTGAACTCCAATGGCGACGATTTCGGTATCACATTTGCTCCGGGACTCTATCGCGGATTCTTCACTTCGAACCGTGGCGACGCACGTGGTTGGGACCACATATACTCGTTCATGCTCCCAGAGACTGTACATACACTCTATGGATGGATATATGAAAAGGACGGATATGAACTTCCCGACGGTATAATATACATGATTGGCAATGACGGCACAAACACCAGCTTTGGAGTAATGAAAGATGGCTCGTACAGGGTACGTGTCACCCCCGGAGTGGAGTATGTGCTGCTTGGTACATGCAAGGGCTATCTCAACACCATGCAGGAGCTGAAAGCCGACTCGACCGAGGGAGTAAAGGAGTATCAGCTAGACTTTGCTCTGCCATCGATATCGCGTCCGGTACTCATAGACAACATTTTCTACGAATATGACAAGGCAACACTCACAGCCGAATCCACTACTGCTCTTGACGGACTTGTAAAGTTGCTTGAACTGAACCCAAATGCAACAATAGAGCTCAGTTCACACTGCGACTTCCGTGGCAGCAACAGCTATAACAACCGCCTGTCACAAGCCAGAGCCGAATCGGTTGTCAGCTACCTCATTGAAAAGGGTATTGAAAAGGAACGCCTGACAGCT
Source organism: Bacteroidaceae bacterium (assembly GCA_017555865.1). Lineage (GTDB taxonomy): Bacteria > Bacteroidota > Bacteroidia > Bacteroidales > Bacteroidaceae > HGM04593. The sequence continues at coordinate 16,486 of JAFZFM010000113.1, read as the reverse complement.
GTAGGCTACGGCGAGGATAAGCCCAAGGAGGTCACAAAGAAGATGGCCGAGAAATACAAGTTCCTGAAAGAGGGCGACATTCTTACCGAGGAGTTCATTGGCAAACTCGAGAACGAAGAACAAAGAGAGTTGTGCAACGGCCTGAACCGACGTACCGAGTTCCAGGTTCTGCGCATGACATTCAGGTTGTATGAATAAAATAAACAAAAGACAAGAAGAGCTGCATGGCGTTGCCATGCAGCTCTTCTTATTTTACTTTACCCGGATTCTTGTTTACAAAATCGGCCCACGACGAATACTTCTTGTCGCTCACCGGCTTACCACGCTGTATAAAGTGGCAGAACGCAGCCCCAAGCGCGTCGGTCGCATCCATGAACTGCGGCATCTCCTCGGGGGCTATATTCAGCATTCGACGCAACATATCGGCAACCTGTTCCTTTGAGGCAGAACCGTTGCCGGTAATAGCCATCTTAATTTTAAGGGGGGCATACTCGTGTATGGGTACCTGGCGGCTTATGGCAGCAGCTATGGCAACACCCTGGGCACGGCCAAGCTTAAGCATACTCTGCACATTCTTTCCAAAGAAAGGAGCCTCAATGGCAAGTTCATCGGGCAGGAAGGAGCTTATAAGCCCCTGCACGCGGGTGAAAATCTCACCCAGTTTCATATACATATCCTTACACTTGCGCAGGTCAATGACCCCCATTGCTATGAGGCGTGCGCGGTTGCCATTGACACCTATAAAGGCATAACCCATGACATTTGTTCCGGGGTCTATACCCATTATCACCCTGTCGTCGGTTGGGGTTACATTATTTCTCATAATCAGTAGCCAAGATAACGCATAAGCCCTTTGCAGCCGACAAGGATTTCATTATAGGTCTTGTCGAAGTTTCCATGATACCAAGGGTCGGAAATGTCGGCACCTGCACCACGAACCGGTTCATCGGCAATAAAGTCAAGCAGTTTCCATACCTTCTCCTCACAATCGCATGCAATAAGGCGCATGAGGTTGCGCTTGTTGTAATCCTCCATCACAACAACAAGGTCAAAACTGTTATAATCACTCATTGTAAACTGCCTTGCACAGTGCCCGTCACTATCTATTCCATGCATGGAGAGTGTATAGCCTGCTGGCGGATATATGGCATTGCCAATCTCCTCGCGGCTTGTAGCCGAGGACTCAATATGCAGTTCATCGGCTACATGAGCCTTGCGCGCAAGTTCCTTCATCACAAATTCGGCCATCGGAGAACGGCAGATGTTTCCGTGGCAAACAAACATAATCTTTTTCATGAGCACAAAGTTACTCCAAAAAGTTTGAATCAAAAGAGAGCGGGAGCAAAGCTTTTACACCATCCTCAATAATATAGCATTCCTTGGCACCATACAGTATTATACGCATGGCACGGTTGAAACGTTTCTCAGTTTCCAGTATCACCTGACGACAGGCACCGCATGGTGGAATGGGCACAGCAAGTTCACCCTGTTCGTTACGCGCAGCAATGGCAAGAGACTCCACAGCCTTTGTGGGATATTGCGAATTGGCCCAGAAGATTGTTGTGCGCTCGGCACACAAACCCGACGGATAGGCTGCATTCTCCTGGTTGCTGCCCGACACTATTGTCCCATCATCGAGACGCACCGCTGCACCCACATTGAATTTTGAATACACGGCATAGCTGCACGACGTTGCTGCACGGGCAGCCTCGACCAACTCCTTATCGGCAGCCGGCAACTCATCAAAACCACACACTTTCACCTTTGTCTGCAAAACCATCTCCTTCATAAGTTCTGTTTTTAAATTTACACACAGGCAGGAGTTACGGCCAAACATGCGCCCCTCCACACCATTTAATAAGTGCGAATATACACGTTTCCTTGCATAAAAGCAATTTATTAATTTATTTTGTAGACTATTATGAGATTTAAATATATGAAGAACTCCATTTACACACTGCTTATATCCATGGTACTCTTGCTGTCGGGTTGCACATCGGGACGCCATGTTACAGGCACCTCGCTGCCGAGTGATGTATCCCAGGCACGCAACGACAACGAACGTTACATACTCACATACTACCCCATGGCTGTTGAGCAGATGGAGAAGCACAACATTCCTGCAAGCATTACTCTTGCACAGGCACTGCTCGAGGGCAATGCCGGCAAAAGCACACTGGTTGCCGAAGCCAACAACCATTTTGGAGTAAAGGCCGACAAGCGTTGGAACGGCAGGAGCGTAAAGAAGATGGACAACGGCAGGATGTGCAGTTTCCGTGCATACGACAGCACCAGGGATTCATATGAAGACCACTCTCGTTTTCTGCTTACAAACAGCCGGTACGACTTTCTGTTCAAGTACAGGAAGACCGACTACAAGAAGTGGGCAAAGGGATTGCGCGACGCTGGATATGCCGAGGACAGGAGCTACCACACAAAGCTTATAAACCTTATTGAGAGATACGGACTGCAGCAGTTCGACCACTACTCAATGTCGGACATCGAGGTCGACTACAAGCGCCTTACAATGCAGGAACTCACAACCGACAGAACAATAATGAAAGCCAACGGCCTGCTATATGTCATTGCAAAGCAAGGCGACAGTTTTGAAACGCTCTCCAAGGCTTTTGACATATCAAAACGCAAGCTCAGGAACTACAACGACCTGTACAAAGGCTACACAATAAAAGCCGGCGACATAATATACCTTGAAAAGAAGAACAACAAGGCCGGCAAAGGATACAACTTCCACACAACAAAAGAGGGCGAGAGCCTTTACACCATAGCGCAGAAATATGGCATTAAACTAAAGAAGATATACAAGATGAATCCGCAGTACGAGAACTACACCACCCTTAAGGTGGGAGACGTCATACGCCTGCGATAAACCAAGCATATACAGCAATCCCCAAAGCTCTTGTAAAGGCTTTGGGGATTGCTGTATGTTTATCTGTTCTCTTTATCCAATTCGTTAGGAATTCTGAAAGCCGTATATAACTCAACCACAGCACCGCATGCAAGCAGCACCATCCACTCGTTATGTTGCAAGGCAAACATTGCCACACCGGCAGCAATGAACAGCACACCTGCAAGCTGCTGCTGACGCACAAGCCTGCGCACAGCCACGCTGCGCGAACGCACACGGGTTATGAACTGCATTACAGCAAACAACACCGCACCCACCGAATATATATAGGCAAAATGCTGGGGCAGGAACAATCTCGACGCTGCGCCAAGCAACAACAGCAGCGCACCAATGTAGTAAAGTATATTAATCATTTTCATTCTCTTCAACCATAATAAAAACATCTTCGTTGCTCTTGTGCATGCCATACCTGTCACGCGCAAGTTTCTCCACAGCCATTACATCGCCATTACCATCAAGTTCAGCCTGCTTGAGCATAATCTCGGTAGAGTCACGCTTCATCTGCGCAATCTCATCCTCCAGTTCCGAAATGGCAGTCTGGTTCTCAATGTGACGGAACATATTGTTGTCGTCGAAAACAAGCACAATGGCAAGGAACACAATCGTCACCGAGAGATATTTATGGTTCCTCACCCAATTAACAACAAGCATTAATTTCTTGAGCATATCATTCTTTAGTTTCATATCGCATACACACCGCGAAAATACAAAAAAATACCGAAATTCTACTCCACCACAGTTCGAAATCCCTATTTCCGACAAATTTCACTCAATTAACAGAGTGCTAACTTGGTATCAACTTAGTGCCATCTTGGTGCCTTCATGAGCACTATCATGAGCAGTTCATGAGCGCTAAACTTGTCAATAATGGAACGATGTGTATATTGTATGGTAATTTTGAGATGACACAATCCGTTCATTTAACCTATTATATCACAGGAAAGAATACTTAATTTACTACAAAACAGCAACATTTACAAGCGGTTATGCGAGTTAATCTCACGGAAAATCAAACATAATATATAAAATTCTTGTTATTTTAATGTTTAAATTGTATTTTTGCCCCCAAATTGAAGCTGATATGATAGAAACATTTATTATAAAGAATTATAGAAGCTATCGTGATAGAACGGAGTTGTCATTTGTAGCTTCAAATAAAGAAGGTGGTAAAAAAAAAGATTTACCTCCAGTTTGGTATAAAGAAATTAATGGAAAGCGTATATTGCGTTTGCTCCTATGTGTAGGTTTAAATGGCACAGGAAAATCCAAGATGTTTTCCGCCTTGAACTATTTGCGTATGATTGCAACAGCAAAACCGCAAAAACCATCTGACAAACCTGAATATCGACCTTTTTTATTAGATAACCATTCTTCAACTATACCTACAGAACTTACATTGACATATTATATTGAAGATGTATGTTTTAGTTATAATATAAAAATATCATCCGAATGTATTGAAGAAGAAGAACTTAAGTTGGTTCAATCTAGAAGTTCTCGCGTATTTTATCGCTTCCATAATAAAGAGCTAGATAAGGTAGTGATAAATTATGGTAATGCTTGTGATTTATCAAAATCAGACCAGCATGACCTAGAGGTTAATACCCTAGCAAATGCTAGCGTGCTGTCAACATTTGGCGCTTTAAATTTAGAAAGCCAAATTTTAACCAAGAATTTTGACTATTTTGAGAATCATATAAGTATGGTCCATAAGTCAGACAAAAGTCTGGCAGACAAACTTCAAACTGGCGATGTAGATAAAGATAGAGCACTAAAGAAACTACTTTTGAGACTCTTAAATGATGTCGGAACAAATATTTGCGACTATGTTATAGAGGAAGCAAGTCTTAATATTTCTGAACTTAAAGCCAATGGCGCTCCTGATATTGTAATTAATGCGATGATGGAACAATATCCGTCAGGAATAATTACCCATAAAAATTTACGATTTATTCATTCAACAATAGATGGTGAAAATAGATTAGATTTTGAGCTAGAGTCTTTAGGGACGAAAAATATTATTAGGCTATTAGTAGTTCTATATGATGTTATATTAGGAGAAAAATCTACTTGTATCGATGAAATAGAATATGGAATACATACTAAAGCACTAGCTTTTATTCTAAAAATGTACTTAACTATAGCAGAGAATTGCCAACTCATAGTTGCGACACACGATTTATCGTTACTAAATGCTGATTTTTTAAGAAGAGATGCTGTGCGACTTTTTGAGAAAGACGAATATGGTTCAACTAATGTACGACGTAGAGATTATTTGCATAATACAATTAGTTTCTATAAAACTTATGAGAAAGAAGTTTCTCCACATATTGATGAGTTGATGCGTAAAATAGAAATGTTTCTTGAGTACAAGAATGACATAAACAAGGATTAGATATATCACACTTTGTTGTATTATAATTATATGCCCAGCAATTTCGCTGGGCATTTCTATTCTAAACTCTAATAACTCACTGTATAATCACGCAACATCGGCTTTTGCAACGAGAAGAAGATGATTACATGTGGTATTTACGTGTTTTTTTCACGCTTTATTTTGTAAAACTCAATAATTATTCCTACATTTGCTGCGTCAATTCGAAATTAAGACCCTGGCCAAAGGACCAGAGAGTTGACGCTGAAATTTATGAGTAATTTTTACTATGTTAACAAAATTGCGCAACCTACAGGAGAGCATGAAGTTCATACCGTAAGTTGCAAGTATTTGCCATCAGAAGGGAATAGACTCTATTTGGGATACTTCTCTAATAGTAACGAAGCTATAAAAGAGGCGAAGAAGCACTACAGTAATGTAGATGGATGTTTCTTCTGTTGCACAGAATCACATAAGAGGTAGATGATGGGTAAATGTAGGTATGCAACGCTAAAGTGCACTGTAGCGGAATCAGTAAGTCACCGCGGAGTTTTAATTTATTTTGTTTAATATGGCAAGAACTGTTGAAAAGGGCAGAGATGCCGGGACTGGGAAATTTGTTACAATAGACTATGCAAACAAACACCCTAAAACAACCGTTGTTGAAAAAATCAAGGTTGGTCCTACAAAGAAAAGGAAATAATTTTTAGCTTTCAAACTGCCTAGGCGATGTGAATCGTCTAGGTTTTTTTATAACAACACAACATAGGTGCGGATAATTTGTGCAATTAAAGAGTTTGCATTTCGTCAGCTATTTCTCTAACATAGTTGTTGCGTTTATGGGCGGTGGCTTCGGAGATACGGGTTACGGATTCTTTTTCATAGGAGATTATGAGGAGGCGGTTTTGCAACATTGCCTCCTCATACAGTTTGGGTAATTTGCGATACATTCCACGAGCAAGTACTACGATAATACCGCATTCTCCTTGAAGGAGGATTTTAAGTACATCACGTTCCATTTTGGAGTGGAAGCCACTGACAATGGTAATATCTTTCTGTTTGCTGACCTTCATTGCCCAATCAAGGGTTGGGAGTATGGAAAGTGTGGAAATCTTGCGTGATGCAAGAAATCCTACCTTTCTCATTTTAAGAAGTTCTTTATTGCCAAGGGTTTTCATTATTCACTCGGCAAATTTATTATGGCCGACATATTCATTACATTTAATAGCAAACTACGGTATTTACCACTTTATTTAATTCTGTATCAAACTCACTATAATCTGCATAGTTACCACATGTTTCTTCATAGATGGCCTTAATGAGCATGTCGTGTTGTACGGTAGTACCTCCCAGAATATTATTAGCTAATAGATATCTATAATATGTTATTTTTAGTTGGCGGGGAGTTGCATCATCCAAGATGCCTTTATTCATCGCATCTGAGAATGATTCCAACGCTTTTGAATTATCCAATGTACCGATATCTTCGCCTTGTTCTTTTTCGGCATCCTCACTTGGGGGTGTAAAAGTTGTAGTTATTTGCAATTTAAGTTTAGGCGTTATTTTATCACCAAATAAACTAATAAGATACTCAACCTTTTCATCATGTGATAGTTTACACAGCTTAATACCCGAAATGAATAGTTTATCTATTTGCTCTCGCGCAAGTTGAGAAGCAGCAGTTTTTTTATCGTTAGTATCAATAATTTCCACGCCTTCATACTTAGTGGCAATGGCACTTTTTAGGCGTTCTCCATCAACCGCGCACACTATAATCAAACGCTTGCATATCTCTTTGTTCTCGAGAATCGTACGCAGAGAATCTACAACCGATAGCATTTTCGCGTCATCACACCTATCAATGTCATCAATAAATAAAACTATGCGTTTGCCTGATTCTAAGCTAATATGATAGCGAATTAAAGATTCTAAATCCTCTTCTAATTCTGCTTGGCATCCTAAATACCTACTATGATCCTTACCACGCAATATTGAGCGTATTTTGTCTAATGACCTTAATACATTATCCCGTATCTGCTTGATAAGAAAAGATACAAGAGACACAATGCCAACAATCCACGCAAATATTTTTGCATTTTCAGAGACAAATGCTGTATCCTTGAAAATAATACCGAGTAGCGACAAAATGAAAATTGTAATAATGGTAAAATGCCATAAAACAGTTAGCCAATTCTTAGAAATGTTCCACAACATAATTTTCACTCGACTACACCGACCTACTCCAAATAGTGCATTTTCAAATGTCTTGTATAGATATGCCCATATTGCTGGAGTCTCCTGATACTTCCAAGCATTAAACTCTACAAAAATATATATTTCAGAGTACTTTGTTTTTAACTGCTTCTTGGTTTGTTGCCAAAAATAAGTTTTACCTCGTCCCCACCTGCCAAAAATGCCAATCATCTGACTGCTTTCATTGGACATTGAATGTATGTGATCGGCAAAAATATCTGATAATTTTTCTACATCAAAGCAAGGTGATTCATCGAATGTCTTTATAGAAAAATCTTGTTTCTGCGATTTCGCGAAGAATGCATAGTTAGGTTTAGAGGATTCTTTTTGCTCAATAGGCTCAAAGGGCTCTTCCTTGGGTTGCTGCTTACCCAATTCTTCTACATACTCTGCGCCTGCTGAAGTGATAGAAATTAACCCGCCACCGTTAATAAAGAATGTGCCTTTTATGAATCCACTCTCTTTTAATGCTTCTAAGACACGACTTCTCTGACTCGCTGATTTAAAAGCAACATTGTTATCTGTACATAATTGAATCACATCTGCAGAGCCTTCGTGAGTATATAGTGCCCGTAGTAGTTTATCTTTTAGATCTCTTTCTGAAAGAGAATTTTGTATGTAATCTTTGAGAGGCTCCATATCATTTATTCATTGAGTTCATCGCCCATGCGATACTTAATATCGTAGTTAATTATAAAATCAAGTTCTTCTTCTGTAAAGTTATAATATTTTGCGATACATTTATCTATTTCATCAATTAATTTTTTAGACCTTTTGGGGTAATATTCATCATATATTACATTTCTACCTGTTGACTTATAATATGTATTTTTTGTGAATTTATTTGATTCATAATCTGCAAACAAAGCTGTCCCATTGGTTACTAAATCAACATCTTTTACTACTAAAATTGGAACAGGGAAATTATCAATATAACTTTTAGTTAGATTTCTACAGTCAGTGTAAGCTATATAATTCCAATAAAATAACGATGATGATACAATTGCACCTACAGCAGAATTATTATAAGCATCATTAATTTTTATTTCTTTTTCCGCTTTTACATCCTCTAATACGCCATCAATATATGTTATGCTTTTCTGATTTTTTATAAGTAGGAAATAACCACCTCCTGCAGCTCTAAAGTATATTGATGATTTTGAAAAGGAAGAACCATAGTAATTTGCTATTGTATTATCATTAGATTGTAGTTTGTCATTTATACTACATTCTATAGTATATGACAACTTTGGGATAATAAAAGACTTAACAAACTTAGAAACATCGGTATAGCATATACTATCAAAAAGCATGCTTCGACATTGTGTATACCATCTGTTATATTTAGTCGCATATACTTGTCGACATACGCTATTTTTACTTTTGTTTGCAATAAAGATTGTTGCCCGAAGATGTTCTATCATTTCGAATAAACGGCCTGGTCTATCATCGAAATTGGCGAACAGCAAAAGATCAGTAGCCTCTTTTAGCTGTTTTATTACGGTATCCATTCTTTTTGAACAAGTAATTGCAACAGGTATTATAAAACTAAATCGACCGTCAGGCTGGCTTATTTTTAGTCCTCGCTCAGTACAGCATCCATATAAATTACCACATTGAGCTGCTTCCAAATAATCAAAGCGATATTGAACATCTTTACTTGGATACTCAACATACGGAGGATTCCCAATAATCACATCAAATCCGCCATTACCTTTGATAATCTGATAGAACTCGGCCAACCAGTGGAAAGGCTGATGCGATTTAAGCCAATCTTCATAGTCAAGTTGAGTTGCAGCGTGCATACGACGGTTAAGTGTGTCATTCAATGATGCCAATCGTTGTTTAAGCTCGCCTTTGGTCTGCTTGAATGCAACCATATCTTTTCCTTGATTCAACTGAACATACTTAAAAGTATCGTATGCCATTGAAACAAGTTGCATTTCTTTATCAACTTTTTCCTTAAATTCTTTATTGGCTATCGCTTGAAGAATATCTGTTTCAAAATTCAAATCTCTATTTAATTCCTCTTCTGTGGCATAGCCTACCAATGTGTTGCCACAACGAATATTGAAATCAATATCCGGCAATGGGTCAAGACCGAGATTGTCAGCTCGTTTATCAACCTCCACAACAGCAACCATCTTGAGGAATAGTCGGAGTTTGGCTATTTCAGTTGCCTCCACCATAATATCCACACCGTAAAGGTTGCGAAGAATGATGCTCTTGAAAATGAAATACTGAATATTGCTTTGATACTTGTTTGAGATCTCTTCCAATTCCGCTTTGAACCACAATGGATTTTGAACATTGAATTCCTGCATACGCTCTATACACACTTCGTAGAGTGGTTCAAGAATATTCATTGCTGCAAATAGGAACGCACCACTACCACAAGTGGGGTCAAGAATAGTTACATTCTGCAATGCCTTGTAGAAATGGAGTACAAACAGATGGTCATCTGTGTTATGCAATAAGTCGTAAACAAATGAACGAATATCAAGATTGTATGTTATAAAATCATTGATATGTATAATATCCCCATTTTGTATTTTATTCAAGATGCTTTCGCAACGCTGCAAGCGTTCAATTGTTTCACGCCATATCTCTGTGGGTAAAGCAAAATTTTCGGCAGTTTTGGTATTCCATGATGAACGTCGCTCCAATAGGTTTGGAGTTGTAGTATCAATACCTATTGCGATATTTTCGGGTATCAATTGTTTCCAATCTTCGCTATAACCTTTCTTTACTGCATCGTAGATGTACCTATCACCACTATTGCGAAGTGATTGCCAAACAAAACCACTGGGAGCAAATGCCTTGTCTGATTTTTGGGCAGTCTTATCCATCAAGAATAGAATAATGCAGTTTTTACCTATGTATTCCGTTATATCCTCTTTGGTATAGTATGCACCCATTTGAGCTCGGTCGTTGATATATTGCTCAAATATGTAGCCCAATACATCGGGGTTAATATCCTTACCGCTTGCTGTTATTCGTGTATCCAAATGCCAACGCCATGTGTCAAAGAAGTTGAACAAGCGAATAAATGCATCATCGCTGATGTCGATATCTGCGTAATCACGCTCCAACTGATGTTCATCGAACATACCTCCATTTAGATATGGAATGCGTCCATATTTACGCTCAAATTCTGCATCATGTAGTGGAGCATTTAGTCCATCGTGGAATAGTTCAGACAAGAACCCACGATAGAAAGATTTGAAGAAGCGATCTTCTCCCTGCTCTTTTCGTACCCATTTGAGTTTACGTTGTAAATAATCAAAGTCTCCATCGAGAAAACCTTTCTTCTGAATGAAATAACAGAACATCAAACGATTGAGCATAACAGAGGTGTACCATTGCTTATTACGATTGTCTTTAGCAACGATATGATCATCTATTCCTGTGATGAAATCGGCAAAAGCTTTATGTTCTTTTTTGAATCCTGCATAAAAATCCTTGGTTATCTTCTCGGAATTAACAGCAAATGTTCCCTGAATACGCTCCTTTACATCGACTATGGTTGTTGTCTCAGCCAAATCAAAAGAGAGTGCGTCAATTTTCGAGAAAAGGAAATCTGCTTTGTCGGCAGTTTCATATTCAACAGTTACAATGTCTCTTTTCTCAATGGTTTTAATAGGGGCCATCCATTGGTGGTGTTCTGAATCAGGAATATAGAATATACAGATATAATCATTTGCATTTTTACGCAACTTGAAATCTATTTTCCGACAAACAGAAGTTGTGGGAATGGTGTTGACAGAACAAATGATAATCTGAAAACCGTTGCGCTCTGCAATAGTTTTCATTCTATATTCTGTGCCATCGATTTCTATGGGTTGAATATCTGCTTGACCATGAAAGCGGTTCCATCCCATTTCGGTGATGAACAAACCTTTGAAGTCAATCTCCTTTATATACTGATTAAATGTCGCTCTTCTCATATTGATTCAAAGTTTATGATTAATATTTCAAACCCATCGAACATATGATTGATGGCTCTTTGTGTTTACTCTTGTCCTCGTCAATTCTGCACAAACTTAAATTTTTACGCATTTCGAGAACGCATTCTACAATTTCATCACTATTACTATTGCGAAGCATTCTTCCTAGTGTGAATTTTGCACTCTCCAATAGTGGGTAGTTGTATATGTCATCAATTGCCAATTTTAGCAGATCTTTATTTTCTTGCGAGAAGAATAATGTTGGTGGATTCTGGTAGTATCGTTCCAATAAGTTACTAATGCGGTAGCGGGTACTAAATCTATTGCCTAAGATTCCACCAATACTTGTGGTTTCGTTGTTTATGGTTTCAATAGCACTTGCTACCAATTCGTGGTGATTATCAAGTGGTTCTATATTGGGTGTACTTGCACTACAAGCCATTGCATTAAGAATACGTTTCTGAGATTGACTGATGATGTTTCCGTCAACATCTAACCATGTAAGGACATCAAAATCGTTATGAGTCTTGGCATATGTAATTACACCGTTCTGCATTTCATCTTCTGTTGCTTTTGTCGCATATATGACATTGCTGAGCGAGGGAATTATTTCTTTTAATCTCGGATTGGCATCTGTTGCATTCTTCCATATCTGGTAGGCCTGAGATGATAGATCAACATCACTATCATCATCGTCGTCGAGTGAACCGCTTTTTTCATTGAACATATCACGTAAGTTCTGCTCATTGCCTTCAAAGAAAATTTCATCACTTCCAACGATATTGGCGTTTTCGTTGATACGGTCGTTCAATCGTCCTCGTAGGTTGATAATTTCTTCTACACCGTCTGCTGGAAAGAATGAATAACAATATATTTGTTCCGCCTCTTGACCAATACGGTCCACACGACCAGCTCTCTGGATAAGACGAATAATAGCCCAAGGTAGGTCGAAATTGGTTATTACATGAGAGTCTTGCAAGTTCTGACCTTCACTCAATACATCTGTAGCGATAAGTATGCGGTACTGCTCATCTGTAGCAAAACTCTTGTCATTACTTTTTGGCGAAAAATGTTCAACAAGGTCTGTCGGATTCTTGCTGTCACCTGTAGCGCAAGCAATATGTGTAAATCCGCGTCTTTTGAGTTGTTTGAAGATGTAATTTGCAGTATCAGAGAATTGTGTAAATACGATTACCTTATCTCCTTTATGCTTTACATTCAATAGTTCCTCCAATTCATTCAACTTTTGGTCAGTTGCAGGATTCCAATCGCCACATAATGTTATCATACGAAGCAATACTTCACAATCTTTGCGAAGTTGCTGTTTGAGTGTGCGTTTGAAATATTTCGAGTCAATCCATGAGCAGTTATTCTTGGCTGTAATAATATCGTAATACTCTTTGGCTTTACGCATATATACATCCATTTCTTTAGGGAAGGAGATTAACTGTTCCTCTTGGATTACACGCTCGGGATCAAGAGCATCACCAAAGATGCTTTCGTTTACATCCTCATCCTCAATATATTCTTCAGGCAAGCTGTTCTCATCGCTGATAGGTAATGGCAATTTATTCTCAATAGCATAGATAAACACAGCATTGCGAAGGATGTGTCTGTAAACGGTCAATAGGAATGCGAAGCCACTGCTATCAATACGCTTAAAGAATGTACTTTTGCAGAAGCCCATCATACGCTGACCCGCACGAGATAAATTTTCAACAATCTGTCTTTCGTGTAGTTGAATATTTGTTGCTTTAGCTTCATCATAAAAATGGATTAGTCCGTATCGAGGAAGTTTTAATTCTTCCATCAATGCAATCATCTCTTCGGAATATAGACGACTATATTGGTCTCCTTGTTCCGTCTTGAATTTTACGGCACGGGGTAAACGCTCAGGAAAATAAGATTTGCTTCCATCATTGAATTGCAAATACTTCCTTCCCGTTTCATCATCTACCTTTGCATAATTCTCTTTTATGAATGTTCTAGTACGACGAACCAAGAAAAGTTTCATTAACTCATTCCAATCATCGGCATAAGGACTTTTTTCAAATGCTTTGATGGAGCGCATATGAATATCACTATGCTGACGCTGAAACTCTCTTTCTCCCCCAAGTGAACGAATGTATTCTTCGGGGCGTATACCTAAATCCTGATCTTCACTGATAAATAGGCGTAATTGGTTGCTCAAATCAGAGAAGTCCTTGTTGTATGGAGTAGCTGTAAGCAATAACACTTTGCTATCCTGATGCTCAATCAAGGCACGAATATTTTGATATCGTTTGCCACTTGAATTGCGAAGATTGTGGCTTTCATCAACAATAATCAATCGGTAATATCGGGCTGAATCAACATCAATCAGTTTAGCCATTGACATAATATCTGCCTTCAAATCATACTTTGCCACATACTTTTTCCACATATCTTGCAGATTAGCAGGACAAATAATGAGTGTGCTGCTTGCAAAGGTCATTTCATAAATCTTTGCAATAGCACAAGCTGTAATGGTTTTACCCAAACCAACAACATCGCCAATCATAGCGCCATTACGTTTGTCGTTATTCAAATTCTTTGCAGCAATCTTTACGGCAGTCTGTTGGAAATCGAATAGTTCTCGCTTGAATTCCGGCGAAAGAGTAAATTCTTTAATACCATTACGAGCATCATGACTCAAATGGTAGGCAGTTTTTAGGTAGATGTAATATGGTAATATCTCTTTTTCTCCAGCCCAACTTTCATCGATTATCTTTGTCAGTTCTTCTGTAATATCTAAACAGAAACGATCATTCCAACGGTCATCAAACCAATTAGCAAGTTTTTCAGCACAATCACTATCGCCAAATTCAGCATTAAGTTCTCCCTGTTTGGTTAAGCCAGAATAAGTAAGATTACTGCTACCCATAATAGCTTGAATCTTATTGAAATTATCTTGAGGACGATGAGCTAAATAGAGTTTTGCATGCAATGGCTCTTTTAGATAAAGTTTCACGCAAACTTTACCCTCTTTCATTTGGGTAGACAATCTGCGTAAAGTCCATTCGTCAGTTTTAGTTGGAATACCTAACAATAGTTGTTTACGGAAATCTCTTGCAATTTGTAACTTACATTGCATCGCATACTCTGCATCTGGCAAATCATCATGTTTTGAGTAAAGAGATCTAATTAAATCTTCATCAGGGCGATGCATGCCAATAAGCAAACGGCATATGCGTAATTTGCGATCATCGTTCTCATACACATAATCACCAGGGAGTTCGTCAACTTGATTGACAATTAGATTCCAACCCCTCAAATTGAAATACCCAACACAGAAATCAATGCGTTTAACACCTACATTGCTAATGATGCCTTGTAACCCTTCTGTAAACTTTACTTCTATATTATCGTAAATTCTTGCCATTGCATTATCAATGCCTATCATAGCAGTTATGGGCCACTATAACTGCAATATAACTACGATAATAATAACTTCAAGACACAAAAAAGCGTGAAGCCCTGCACTATGCTCGCTTCACACCTTGAGGCTCCTAGGAAATGTGCCTACCCTGTAGAAACGAGCAACACAGAAACCCCACGCGAGTATGTATAACAATCCCTCAATACCAAAGTTTGCCGTTGGCGTATGGGTACACCAATGGCTATACAGGTATTTTGAGGTATGTATATAACACACCTATGGGGCATCTACTGTTGCTTTGTTTTTAACAGGGTTATGAAATTTTCCTAGGATTTCAAGGTGTCAAAACCAAAGCGTAGTAAACGCCTTTTCATATGTCTTGTCCCACCCTCCCGTTCTTCTCTGCTGGAGATAGAACTATCGGCGTAGGACTTTGCGATAATTTAGCAAATGAGCAAATAAAAGTTTCTTTTTACCGGCACAATCGCAATCAATAATCGCAAACTTTGCTTGCAAATATAGTGAAAGGTGAGTGAAAAACAAAACCAAGTTTACTTGAGTTTCTTATTTTTCGCTTCGCTCAACAACACGTCCGAGCCGCAGCTTAAATTATGAAAATTTAGTGATAATATGCGAAACTGCGACTTTTGCCGTACCGCCAACTCGGAGGGAAAATCCTCTATCGTGAAAGCGATATTGAACGAGTATTGCAAAAATAGTGCAAGAGAATTAAACCTAAGCTCGCTTATAAGTTTTCCCACGAGCACAGCCTATTTTCGCTGTTTTGTACAACAAAGTTGCTATCGAGGCAAGTTTTAGTTTTATACCCGATAGGGTGTAAAATCTACGCTAAAATAATAAAATTATACCCGATAAGGTGTAAAGTGAAAAATTTTCATTATATTTGCACCCGATAGGGTATAATTTGTTATATTTATGGAACAGACAACACTTTCAAAATATGTAAAAGCAATGCGTAAACAGTATAATCTTACACAGGTAGAACTTTCCGAGAAATCTGGAGTTGGGTTGCGTCTTGTCCGAGAATTAGAGCAGGACAAGCAGACCCTACGCCTTGACAAAGTGAACCAGATATTAAACCTCTTTGGCAGCGAAGTGGGCGTTGTCCCTTTAACTAAAACCGATGAGCGATGAAACAGGCTGTAGTATTTTTGCGTGGAGTAAAAGCAGGTATCTTGACGGAAGATGAGAATGGCTATACATTTGAGTATGATGCCGATTATTTGGCATCTGCCGATGCTGAGGCTGTGAGCCTTACATTGCCGTTGAGCGACAAACCTTATCGCGATAAGGTGTTATTTCCGTTTTTTGATGGCTTGATTCCCGAAGGTTGGCTTTTGGATATAGCCGAGAAGAATTGGAAAATCGATGCTCGCGACCGTATGTCGCTGCTCATTGCGTGTTGCAAGGATTGTATTGGTGCAGTAGGTGTTGAACCCGTAATAAACGAGGAGGAATAGCGTATGGCCAAATGTCTATATTGTTACAAAGAGTTGAACGAGGGTGAAAAGGATTTTCACAAGGCTTGTTCAAAAAAGATATTCGGCACGCCAAGCGTTCCCGAATTG
>JAFZFM010000112.1 GCA_017555865.1 Bacteroidaceae bacterium | reverse complement strand
GTAAACCTACTGTTTGTGCAAAATGGGGAGATACCGCCGCTATTCTTTCGGGTGATACAATGCTTGTATTGGCATACGAGTTCTTCTCTCATGTGCCAGCCGACAAATTACCATCAATGCTGGCTCTGTTTACCGAGACTGCAAAGGAGATTGGTGATGGACAGCAGTATGACCTTGATTTCGAGAACCGTGATAATGTGAAGGAAGAGGAGTATCTTGAGATGATACGTCTTAAGACCTCTGTTCTGTTGGCGGCTTCTCTTAAACTTGGTGGTATGCTTGCTGGTGCATGTGAACAGGATCTTGCAAATCTGTATGCCTATGGCGAAACTATGGGCCTTGCATTCCAGTTGCAGGACGATTTGCTTGATGTATATGCCGACCAGGCTCTGTTTGGTAAAAAGATAGGTGGTGATATCTGCTGCAACAAGAAGACATTCCTGCTTATAACAGCAATGAATCTTGCTTCGCCTGAACAGCTTGCCGAGATGAAGGAATGGATGGACAAGGGCGATTTTGTTGCCGAGGAGAAGATTGCATATTTTACCGGAATATACAATAAACTAGGTGTAAAGGAGATTTGTGAGCAACGCATACAGGCTCTGTTTGCTAAATGCGATGAGTATATAGCACAGATTTCAGTTTCCGATGAACGTAAGGCAGAACTCAAGGCTTTTGCCAACTCTTTGTTGAACCGTAATCTATAATATACAGCCACCAATGCCATATCGTAGATTGCCAAAAACAGACCAGGCACGTATCCGTGCCTTGCGCGCTGCCATAGAAAGCAGCATAGAGAATGGGGTATATACAAATGTGATTTCGTATAATACCTATCATCGTGCCAAGAGCTTTCTTGAAAAGTTCGAGCGCGAGGTTGCTGTTTACAAGCGTTGTGTTCAGGAACAATCTTCAAAACGTGGCAATGTGAAATACGAGGAGGCGTTAAAGAAGGCCCGAATGTATGTTTCACACTTCATACAGGTACTCAGCATGTCAATAATGCGTGGAGAAATTGCACGCAGCAAGCGTCCTTATTATGGATTGCCCGAAGATGAGGACACTGTTCCTAATCTGTTTTCAGAGTCGGCTGTGCTTGAGTGGGGTGTAAAGGTGATTGAAGGTGAGCGCAAACGACAGGCCGAAGGCGGAGTTGCTATATACAACCCCACGATGGGGCGTGTGTCGGTAGTTTTTGAACTTTTCAAGGAGATGTATGACAGGCAGCAGTCTCTTCAGGCAAGAACAAATGAAGCACTGCGCAATATATCTGATATGAGATTCGAGGCCGATGAGATAATTTTTGAGGCATGGGGCGAGATTGAGAAATCCTTTGCCGGTATGCAAGGTGCGGCAAGAATAAAGAAATGCGCTTCGTATGGTGTAATATATTATGAACGCCCCGATAGAAAAAGGAAAAACGAAAACGTTGATGATTGAATTTGTTGATACCCATACCCATCTTTTTGTACCTGAATTCGATGACGACAGAACTGCCGTTGTGCAGCGTGCTGTTGAAGCCGGTGTGTCAAAATTGTGCCTTCCATCGATAAACAGTGATTCGCTTGGCGCACTGCTTGATATGTGCAATGAATTTCCAGGTGTATGTTATCCCATGATAGGGTTGCACCCGACAGATGTGAATGCCGGTTACAGACAGGTGCTTGAGCGTATGCGTGAAATCTTGAAAAGTGATTCGCGTTTTATTGCGGTGGGTGAAGTTGGTCTTGATTTCTATTGGGACGAGACATACAAAAGTGAGCAGATTGCTGCATTCAAGGAACAGATAGAGTGGGCCATAGAGAGCGGACTGCCTTTGGCAATACATTCAAGGAATGCATTTGATATATTGTATTCTGTAATGGAGGAGTATCGTTCGTGTAATCTCAGGGGGGTATTCCACTGTTTTTCGGGCAGCGAGGAAGAGGCGCTGAAACTCCTGACATTTGAAGGGTTTTATCTTGGAATCGGTGGAGTTGTTACCTATAAGAAATCGAATTTACCTGAAATATTGGCCAAAGTGCCACTTGAAAGGGTTTTGCTCGAGACCGATTCTCCCTATTTGACACCTGTCCCTTACAGGGGAAAGAGAAATGAAAGTGCTTATGTTCCATATGTGGCGAAGGCGCTGTCTGGAATATATGGTTGTGATTTGGAAAGGGTCGCCGCTGTAACGACGGCCAATGCGTGTGCCCTTTTCACAAAAATTGCAGAAAAATGAATTTTGACAAGATAGATATATTTGAAAATCAGGCAACCCCTTTGCTCATTGCCGGGCCATGCAGTGCTGAAAGTGAGGAACAGGTTATGGCTGTTGCCACCTCTTTGGTTACAAAAGGCGTTTCCATGTTCCGTGCAGGAATTTGGAAACCGCGTACACGTCCTGGTTGTTTCGAAGGTGTTGGTAAAGAGGGGCTTGTATGGCTGCAAAGGGTGAAAAAAGAACTTGGTTTGTCGGTTACGACCGAAGTGGCCACAGCTGCGCATGTGGAGCAGGCACTTGCAGCCGGAATAGACATGTTGTGGGTAGGTGCGCGTACAACTACCAACCCTTTTGCTGTCCAGGAGATTGCCGATGCTCTGCGTGGTGTTGATATTCCTGTGCTTGTCAAGAATCCGGTAAATCCCGATCTTGAATTGTGGGTTGGGGCTTTGGAACGCCTTTACAATGCCGGTATAACTCGTCTTGGAGCAATTCACAGGGGCTTTTCTTCCTATGCCGAAAAGTTCTTCCGCAACTCTCCACAATGGCAGATTCCATTGGAATTGCGTCGTCGTATGCCTGGTTTGCCTCTTTTTTGTGATCCAAGCCATATCAGTGGCAAGCGTGAACTTATATTGTCGCTTTCTCAGCAGGCTATGGACCTGGGTTTTGACGGTCTTATGGTTGAGACTCACTGTAATCCTGTGTGCGCCCTGAGTGACGCAAGACAGCAGGTTACACCCGATGAACTTGAACTGATACTGGAGCGCATTGTGCACCGTACTGCTAATGTCGGGAATGCTGATTTTGAGGTTTTTCGCAAACGTATTGACGAGATTGACGAATCTATTGTAAAACTGCTTGCAGCCCGTATGGATATCTCACGTGAATTGGGAGCGATTAAACGTGAACGTGGGGTTGCTGTATTCCAGCCCTATCGCTATAATGAAACTATTGAGAAATGCAAGGAACTTTGTGCCGGGAAAAAACTGGATACAGAGACCGTTATGGAGATTTTTGGTATGATTCATTGCGAGAGTGTGCGTCAGCAGCTGCGTATAGTGAGTGGTGAAAACGAATAGTCCTATAACAGCCATGTCACAGCATTTGTGTGTAAAATATCTTATATTTTGCTTTGCAACTCTATGCATGCTCTTTACAAACGGTGCGTGCGGTAGTGCTGTGCGTGATGTCGGTGAGATACAAGGAGATAGCATAGCATTGGCACATTCGTCACTTTTATCAATTGTAGAGTGTGACGGATATACAGTTGTTGATGTAAGGAATCCGTGGAAAAAAGATATTTACAAACGTTATGTTCTGCTTCCCAAAGACAGTGCCGTGTCAAACTCTCTCCCGGCAGGAACTCTGTTGCGTGTTCCGTTGGAGCATGTTTTGGTGTTTTCGGGAGTTCATGCAACACTTATTTCCGAACTTGGCGCTGTGGATATTATAGATGGTGTATGTGATGCACAATATATGTATTGTGCTCAGGTGCGCGAGGGATTGAATACCGGTAAGGTTGTTGATTGTGGCAGCTCGCTAAATGTAGATAGTGAACGTGTGATGGAGGTGAATCCGGATGCCGTGTTTGTGCTTCCCTACGAAAATGGCGGCTATGGCAAGTTGGAAAATATGAAATATCCGTTTGTGGAGTGTGCCGATTATATGGAGGACACACCGCTCGGTTGTGCCGAGTGGGTACGCTTTTATGGTCGCCTTGTTGGAAAAACTGTGGAAAGTGACAGTATGTTTTTTGCTGTATGCAGTGAGTATGAGCGTCTTTCGCAAATGGTATCGACTGTTGAAGCTCGTCCTAAACTGCTCTGTGAACTTAAAATGAGTTCGGCCTGGTATGTGCCGGGAGGTGCAAGTACAACCGGACGGTTGTATAGGGATTCCGGAGCCGATTATTTCCTGTCCGACAACAGTTCGAGTGGGTCGGTTCCATTATCTTTTGAATATGTACTGGAGAATGCGGCCGAAGCCGATATATGGCTTGTAAAATATAACAGCCCCGAAAACATGACCCTTGCATCAATGTTGGCGGATGTTGGCGGATATGCGCATTTTAAAGCCTTCAGGAATGGTGAGGTATATGGTTGCAATACTCACAACCGGAATATTTTTGAAGAGACCTCATTCCATCCCGAAAGGTTGTTGAGAGAACTTGTTTCATTGTTCCATCCGGCTATTCTGCCCGGTGAAAAACCTGGATACTATGAGAAAATTCGCTGAAAAAAGATGGTTGTCTGTCTCTGTGGCCTTGCTTTCTCTGCTATTGCTTTTTGCAGTGAATGTTTTCTATGGATCGGTGGATATCCCGTTCGGCGAGGTTCTTTCTGTATTGTCGGGAGGAGATTGTGAGCGTGAAGTATGGAGGGTGATAATTCTTGAAATGCGTCTGCCACAGGCTTTGACTGCAACTCTTGCCGGTGCTGCGATTTCTGTTGCCGGTCTAATGTTACAGACTCTTTTCGGAAACCCGCTTGCAGGTCCCGAGGTACTTGGAATAAACAGTGGTGCAGGACTTGGTGTAGCTATTGTAATGTTGCTTACACAAGGAGCTATGTATGCCGGTGATTTCGGACTTACGGGCTATATGGCTCTCCTTTCTGGTGCTTTTTTGGGTGCAGCGCTCATTACTGTGGTAATTCTGTTGCTTTCCTCATTGTTGAGGAACAGATTGTTTCTGCTCATTGCCGGTGTGGCTGTAAGTTACCTTGCTTCATCTGCCATAACTGTCCTGAACTATTTTGCCACATCCGAAGGCGTACATTCGTATATGATTTGGGGAATGGGTAGTTTCTCGGCAGTCTCTACAAGCCAATTACCGCTTTTTGCCATACTTGTATCTGTGTTGTTGCTATTGGCGCTGGTTATGACAAAATCTTTGAATGCAATGCTGTTGGGTGATATGTATGCACGTAATCTTGGACTGAATGTAAAGTTTGTACGTTCTGTTGTGCTGTCTATTACAGGCATGCTTACAGCTGTGGTTACTACTTTCTGTGGCCCAATAGCATTTATAGGTCTTGCAGTACCTCACATAGCCCGTCTGTTCGTGAAGACCGGCAATCATAGACTTCTAATGCCTTGTGTCATAATAGTCGGTGCTGCTGTTGCGCTTTTGTGCAATGTTATATGTCAGTTGCCGGGTGAGAGCGGTTTGTTGCCCCTTGGAGCCGTGACTCCACTTATTGGCGCTCCGGTAATAATATATGTGATTCTGCGTGACAGGTCTTTGTGAAAAAAACTCTATTGCATTCTTGCAAATTGAACCGAAAACATTCTGTTTATCCCTGCTTTTCTTGTGTAAATAGAATATATGGATTACATTTGTAACCCAATATGGGCGTGTGCTTTACAAAATGATACTCGCCTGTTCTGTTTCTCACAAGTGTGGGATTTTTTGTTTAATGAATGATTGTAATATGAAAATAGAACTAAGAAGTGCACAGTGTACCCAAGGACGCCGTATGGCGGGTGCAAGGGCTTTGTGGATGGCGAATGGCATGAAACGCGAAATGCTTGGAAAACCCATTGTTGCCATAGCAAACTCCTTTACCCAACTTGTTCCGGGACACACACATCTTCACGAGGCCGGTCAACTTGTAAAGGCTGAAATTGAAAGACTCGGCTGTTTTGCCGCAGAATTCAATACAATTGCCATTGATGACGGTATTGCAATGGGACATGACGGAATGCTGTATTCATTGCCTTCGCGCGACATTATTGCCGATAGTGTAGAGTATATGTGCAATGCCCATAAGGTAGATGCTCTTGTATGCATTTCCAACTGTGACAAGATTACTCCCGGAATGTTGATGGCTGCCATGCGCCTTAATATCCCTACTGTCTTTGTGTCGGGTGGTCCTATGGAAAAGGGAATATATAAAAACCGGAACCTGGATCTTGTTGTAGCTATGGTAAAGGCTGCTGACAAAACCGTAAGTGATGAGGAACTTGCCGAGATAGAGAGCCGTGCATGTCCTGGTTGCGGTTGCTGCTCGGGTATGTTTACTGCCAATTCCATGAATTCGCTTACCGAGGCTATTGGATTGTCGTTGCCCGGTAATGGAACAATCCTTGCAACACATGCCAACCGTGAGCAGTTGATGAGGGATGCAGCCAGGTTGGTTGTTGAGAATGCGTTCAAATATTATGGAGAGGGAGACGATAGTGTGCTTCCGCGTAGCATAGCGACACGTGAGGCATTCATGAATGCCATGACACTTGATATAGCCATGGGTGGGTCGACAAATACAATCCTTCACCTGCTTGCAGTGGCGCATGAGGCCGGAGTTAATTTTACAATGAGCGATATCGACGCTTTAAGCCGTAAGGTACCATGTCTATGTAAACTTGCTCCTAACAGCCAATTGTACAGCATGCAGGATTGTGGCCGCGCCGGAGGAATTCTAGGTATAATGGGCGAGCTTGCAAAGAGCGGATTGCTTGATACAACGGCAAAAAGGGTAAATGGCGCAACTCTGGCCCAAGATATTGAAAAGTACAATATATGTGGCGATACTATTGACGGCGAAGCTGAAAGGATTTACAGTACTGCTCCGGCAAATGTGTTCGATAACAGATTGGGAAAGCAGGAGTGCCGTTATGAGACACTGGATAAAGATCGCATGTCAGGCTGTATACGTTCTGTAGAGAATGCATATACAAAAGATGGTGGTCTGGCCATACTGTTCGGCAACATAGCCAAGGATGGTTGTGTGGTGAAGACTGCCGGTGTTGATGAAAGCGTCTTGCGCTTTACCGGAAAGGCGCGTGTGTTCGACTCGCAGGAGGCTGCAGTCGAAGGTATCCTTGGTGGTGATGTGCAGGCCGGTGATGTTGTGGTAATCATATACGAAGGTCCAAAAGGTGGTCCGGGAATGCAGGAGATGCTATATCCTACATCATACATTAAGTCGCGCCATCTGGGTAAGGAGTGTGCCTTGATTACCGATGGACGTTTCAGTGGCGGAACATCGGGCTTGAGTATAGGCCACATTTCGCCCGAGGCTGCTGCCGGCGGTAATATTGGAAAGTTGCGCGATGGAGATATAATAGATATAGATATACCGTCACGCTCAATAAATGTAAGGCTAACCGATGAGGAGCTTGCTGCACGCGAAATGTATCCTCTTACACGTAATCGTGTAATTCCCAAAAGTCTGAAGGCATATGCAAGTATGGTAAGTTCGGCCGATAAGGGAGGAGTAAGACTGATTGACTAAGAAAAAACATATAGAACAATGGATAAAGAGATAATATCGGGTGGAGAAGCGCTCATGCGCTCACTGATAAAAGAGGGAGTTGATACCGTTTTTGGTTATCCCGGTGGTTCCATCATGCCCGTATTTGACGCAATGTATGATCACAGGGAAGATTTCCGTCAGGTTCTTGTGCGTCACGAACAGGGTGCAGTGCATGCGGCCCAAGGATATGCCCGCAGTTCGGGTAAGGTTGGTCTGTGTATTGTTACAAGTGGTCCGGGAGCAACAAATACATTGACCGGTATCAGTGATGCCATGCTCGACAGTACTCCCATTGTTGTGATTGCCGGTCAGGTGGGAACAACAGTGCTTGGAACTGACGCATTTCAGGAGATTGATTTTGTAGGTATAACACAGCCTATAACCAAGTGGAGCTACCAGATACGCCGCCCCGAGGATGTGGCATGGGCTGTAGCAAGAGCGTTCTACATTGCCGGAACAGGACGACCGGGACCGGTGGTTCTTGACTTTACCAAGAATGCGCAGACAGCAATGGTGGAGTATGAGACTGCAATAGTGGATTGTGTGCGCAGTTATATACCATATCCTAAACCATCGGCAACTGCCATAGAGGAGGCTGCAAGGCTGATTAATGCAGCACAGCGTCCTTTCATGCTTGTAGGACAGGGTGTTGAGCTTGGAAATGCCCAGGAGGAGTTGAGAATCTTTGCAGAGAAGGCAGATATTCCGGTTGCGCGTACATTGCTTGGTCTATCAGCACTGCCAAGCGACCATCCTTTGTGTACAGGTATGCTTGGAATGCATGGCAATTATGGCCCTAATGTAAATACGAACGAATGTGACCTGCTTATTGCTGTGGGTATGCGTTTCAGCGACCGTGTAACAGGTAATATCAATACCTATGCAAAGCAGGCAAAGGTCATTCATATAGATATTGACAATGCCGAAATCAACAAGAACGTGGCAGTGGATGTTCCTATTGTGGGTGACTGTAAGGAGGTATTGCCAATGATTACAGAACTAGTTGCAAATGGCAATCACAAAGAGTGGATCGAGAGTTTCTTCGAATATAACAGAATAGAACACGAACGTGTCATTGAAAAGGCTTTGAACCCCGGAGAAGGCCCGTTGCTTATGGGTGAGGTTGCCCGCAAGGTGAGCGAGGCTACAGGCAACCGTGCAATTCTGGTGACCGATGTCGGTCAGAACCAGATGATGTCGGCACGCTATTTCAAATATAGCGAGCCGCGCAGCATACTTACATCGGGTGGTCTTGGAACAATGGGTTATGGCTTGCCTGCCGCCATTGGTGCAAAAATGGCCATGCCTCACAGAACTGTCTGTCTGTTTACCGGTGATGGCGGAATGCAGATGAATATCCAGGAACTTGGTACTATTATGGAACAGGGTGTTGCTGTAAAGATGATACTTCTCAACAATAACTATCTTGGCAATGTGCGCCAGTGGCAGGAGTTGTTCTTTAACCACCGTTATTCGTTTACACCAATGTTGAATCCCGACTATTCGCTCATAGCTCAAGGTTACGGTATAGCTTCACGTCTTGTTATAGAGCGTGAGGAACTTGACGATGCCATAAGGGAGATGCTTGAGTGTGACGGGCCGTTCCTGTTGCATGTGGCAGTAAAGGAGGAGGCGAATGTAATGCCCATGACACCTCCCGGAGCAACAGTGTGTGACATGATTTTTGAATAAACTGATATGGATAAAAAATTATATACTATTATTGTCTATACCGAGAATATTGCCGGTATGCTGAACCAGGTTACAGCGGAATTTACACGCCGAATGATGAATATCGATACAATTACAGCTTCGTCATCGTCGGTCGATGGTGTTCACCGTTATACAATTTCGCTGTGGGGTGAAGAGGATATGATAAACAAGGTAACAAAGCGCATAGAGAAAAAGGTCGATGTGCTCAAGGCCGATTATTATACCGACAGTGAAATCTTCTTTCAGGAGGTTGCGCTATACAAACTGTCAACCCCAAAGATTATGGCAAATAATGAGATTTCAAGAATCATACGTCACAGTGCAGCGCGTGTGATTGAGATGAATGAGCATTATACCGTTGTCGAGAAAACAGGACCAACGGATATCATACTTAACCTATATGATGAGTTCAAGGCCCAGCAGTGCATGCTCCAGTTTGTAAAATCGGGACGTGTGGCTGTTACACGTGCTTCACAGGATACTTTGGGCGAACAACTTTTTGATGAGGATTATAAGAGAAAATCAGTAAACAAGAATAAATGAGATAATTATGGCTGAATTGAATTTTGGCGGGGTTATGGAGAATGTAATAACCCCCAGTGAATTTTCACTAGAAAAGGCTCGCGAGGTTTTGAAGAATGAAACAATTGCTGTGCTTGGTTATGGCGTTCAGGGTCCTGGCCAGGCTTGTAATCTTCGCGACAATGGTTTCAATGTGATTGTAGGACAGCGTGAGGGTGCAACCTATGACAAGGCCGTTAAGGATGGTTGGGTTCCGGGAGAAACACTCTTCTCTCTAGAAGAGGCTGCACAGCGTGGCACAATCGTGTGTATGCTTTTGTCCGATGCAGCACAGATAGCAGTGTGGCCGGTTGTGGAGAAACACCTGACACCAGGCAAGGCACTCTATTTCTCACATGGATTCGGTATCAACTGGAGCGACAGAACCGGTATTGTTCCATCGCAGGATGTTGATGTCATTATGGTCGCTCCAAAGGGTTCGGGAACCTCACTCCGTACCATGTTCCTCGAAGGACGTGGTGTCAATGCTTCGTATGCGGTTCACCAGAATGCTACAGGCAAGGCGCTTGAGCGTGTACTTGCTTTTGGTATCGGTATCGGTTCGGGCTACCTGTTCGAGACAACATTCGAGCGTGAGGCAGTATCGGATCTAACCGGTGAACGCGGTTCGCTCATGGGTGCTATCCAAGGACTTTTCCTTGCCCAATACGAGGTTCTTCGTGAGAACGGTCATACACCATCCGAGGCATTCAATGAGACAGTAGAGGAACTTACACAATCCCTTATGCCTCTATTCTCGGCAAAGGGTATGGATTGGATGTATGCAAACTGCTCTACAACAGCGCAGCGTGGCGCCCTTGATTGGATGACTCCTTTCCACGATGCCATCAAGCCTGTAATGTATAAACTGTATGAGTCGGTAAAGAGTGGTAAAGAGGCACAGATCTCTATTGATTCAAACTCTCAACCCGACTACCGAGAGAAACTCAACGAGGAACTCAAGGCTCTGCGTGAAAGCGAGATGTGGCGCACCGCAGAGGTCGTACGCCAGCTTCGCCCCGAGAATAAGTGATTTTACTTGCCTGCGGTCAATTATAGGGAAAACCCTTCTTTATTGTAGGGGTTTTCCCTCTTTTTCTTCTTTTTTGCTTGGTATTTTTGTACCGTGAAACAGAGAATTAACGAACTAAACTGATAGAGCCATGAAAAAGATCGCTTTTTTATTAATGTTGCTTTTTTCCTTTGCAGGTTTTGCACAGGATGACATTTATTATGTTCCTACAAAAGCAAAGAAGGTTCTTGTTGTAAAGAGCTCCGATGAGTGCTATTTTGTGGATGAGGAGAGTGATGATTACAGCGAAGAGTCTGATGATGAGAGTGTATACTATGTCGACGAACCAGAAACCGTGTTCGACGATTACAGTTATTCAACACGTATTATACGTTTCCGCAGCCCAAGACGTCTGTATTCAAGCAGCCTGTATTGGGACTTGACCTACAATTGTGGTATAGGTGACTGGATGGTATATGACAACGGCTATAGCATTGACATATATCCAACCTCCATCAATCCACTTTTCTATGTAGGCGGTCTCACATGGAGTGCATTGAATTATTGGACATGGCACGATTACTACACTTGGGGCTGGAGAAACAGTTGGTATAACCACCACTACTATTCATGGCACCACAACTACTGGCATCGCGATTATTGGCACCACAATCATTGGTACAATAACCATTGGTGGGGTAGCGGACATGGCAGACATTATCCCAGCTATGCCTATCGCAGTTCATGGAAACCTGTTTACAGGAGTGTTCCTGTAAATGGCAATCGTAACTACAGGGACAGAGGTGTTGTTGCAACCCGTGGTACCGGTGGCAGTAAACGTCACGATGGAGGTACTTCTGCCATACGAAGCCAGCGCCCTCGTCGCGATGTTTCGAACACAACTGTAGCAAATCGTGGTACAGGTGGCAGCAAACGTACAAACGGTAATACTGCCGTGCGGGGGGAGCGTCCAAACCGTAATGGCAAATCCGGTTCTTCAGTAAATGGAAACAATAGAGGTGACAAACGTACCAATGGCAGTACCGCAGTGCGCAGCCAGCGTCCCCGCAATAATACATCCGGTACTTCGGTAAACGGAAACAATGGTAATAAAAAACGCACAAATGGCAAAACAACTGTACGCAGTGATCGTCCAAATCGCAGCACCTCCGGTACATCGGTGAAAGGGAATAATTCAGACAAGAAACGTACCAATGGTAGCACAGCTGTACGTAGCCAGCGTCCTCGTCGCAATACATCGGGTACAGCTGTAAGCGGAAACAATAAAGGTAGTAATGGTAAGAACTCTACTCCAAATGTGAGAAGTGACCGACGCAAGAGTACACCTACATCTACTGGTTCAAGCGGTAGTGGTTATCGCAGTGATAAAAGATCTTCATCGGGTAGCTATAACCGTCCTAGCAGCACAAGTGTGTCACGCCCAAGTTCCGGCTCTCGTGGCAGTGGTAACTCAAGAAGTTCGTCAGGTGGTGGCTCACGTGGAAGTTCCCGCGGTGGTTCAAGACGCTGATTGACCGTACTATATTCAAATACAATACACAGACAAACATAAAACAAATTACTATGAAACGCTTTGTATATCTTTTATTGCTGTTGCCATTGGGGCTTGGTGCACAGAATATGTACAATGTAACACCGTTGCTCAGCGACGATTTGGCGGGAACAGCCCGCTTTATGGGTATGGGTGGCTCTATGAGCGCACTTGGAGGTGATGTCTCTGTTATGGGTGTAAACCCGGCTGGAACTGCTCTTTACCGCAGTAACGATTTTGCTTTTACAGCAAGCCTGAACTTCAATACAACAAAGGCCACTTATGGCGATGCTGTTACCGATTATGATTTTACCGATCTTTCCTTGAAAAACTTCGGTATGGTATGGGCCAATAAAATAGATGATTTTGGTGCCTCTAATGTATCGTTCGTAAACTTCGGTATCAACTATCGCCGCAAGAACCACCTGTCAAACGATTTTGATATGTGGGGATATTCTGACGGATTCTCACAGCAATATATCATTGAGGATCTTTACCAAAATAATCCTTTTGATATAAAAGACCTCAACTACAGAATGTACGAGAATATGAGGTATAATTGGCTGTCACTCTTGGGTGCTGAGGCCTTTGGTCAAGATGAAGATGGTAATTTCCTTGTAAATAGAGATGGCGAGCTTGCTTTTCCACCAACAGAAATGGGATATTACAGTGAGGAACGTGGCGGCATAGATGTTGTAGACGTTAATGTTTCGGCAAATATCGGTGATGTACTCTATGTCGGTGCCACTCTTGGAATGCACAATGTAGACTATTCACGTTATTCATACTACTATGAGGCAGATTCATACGGTGAGATTTACTCTTTGGTTAACAACTATAGGGTAGAGGGTAACGGTATTGACTTCAAACTTGGTGCAATTGTGCGTCCGTTTATATATTCCTCTTTCCGATTGGGATTTGCTGTCCACACTCCTACATACTATTACGACCTTATGGATGTGACATCGGCATCAATTATGGGACCTGATGGTTATATATACGATACAAGGGATTATGACCTGTTCGGCGATGATTTGCGTCTTGAATACAAACTGCGTACTCCATGGCGTTTCAATGCTTCAATGGCATATACATTCGAGAACTGCCTTGCATTCAATGTCGAGTATGAGTATGCCGATTATTCCAAGAGCCGCTTTACAAACAGAGCAGATCTTTCAACCGCGCAGAATGATGAACTCGAGTTCAATATGAAAGCTCAGCAGACTGTTCGTGTAGGTGCTGAATATACATATGATGGTATAAGCCTGAGAGCCGGTTATAACTGGCATTCTGCACCATTCAAGACTTCGGCATATAAGTTCCTGGATGCGGCGGCTGTTACAGAAACCTCTACCGAGTACATGAACCGCTTTGAGAAAGAGGTTGTGACATTGGGTGGTGGCTATCGTGGCGATGTATTCTACTTTGATGTTGCGTATATGCTGCAGTCACAAAAGGCCGATTTCTATCCATATTATGATACGCAGTATGAAAATCCTGCGGCGAAGGTTGAATTCCTCAATCACTCGATAGCAGCAACTGTGGGAATGCGTTTCTAAGGGTTTTATTTCTTGCGCCAGAAATTGAATCCTACATACAGGTTTATTGTGCCGAAGGTGTTTATTATCGACAGAGAATTCTTGGAATAGGAATATGTGTGTGATACAACGGAAGCACCTGCATAATATTTGCTGTTGTTATATACGATAGCTGCGCGTGTAATGAAATCGACATTGATATTTGACAAGAACTCCTTGCTGCTCTTCAAACGCAGCGAGGAGTTTTTATATCCTACAGCAGGCGTCAGAGATATATTTGCAAGACAATTCTTTGCGAATACCCAATTGTAGCTGTAACCGAAGTTTATGCTCAAATCATTGTATTCTACATTCTTGAATTTCAACTCAGGCAACAGTTGGTTCCCAATAATGGGGTCAAGTCTTGAGTTGTCGAAAGTGAACGACTGTTCACTGTAGTTTATTCCCAATATGAATGAGCCAGCGCTTATACGTTGGTTAGTCGATTGGCTGTAGGCTGCAGGGTACGAAAAAATCCTGTGGTTGAAAATGTAATATACGTTGAATCCTTTTTGTCTTACAGTCAATCCATTGAAGTCCTGATTATATTCGTCCAGTTCGTATCCGTGTTTTTTGAAACCGTTCAGTCTTTGTATTCTGTATCCATTGTCGCGCTTGCGGTAAAAAATGTCAAAACCAACCTTTGCTGTGTATAAACTGAGATTTATGTCTGTTTTCGGGTTGCCATCTTCAAGGTCGAGGCTGTATCCAAGGAAAATCCATCTCCATCCAAGGTATAATCCCAACCTGTTCCTTGATCTTGGACTGAATGTAATGCTTTGTTCATTTTTGTGCGACGAGAATCTGTAGTACTCGAAATCACTCGAGAACTGTGTCATGATGGTGAAATTGTATAAGTTGGGAGTGACATATACACTGTCCTTGTCGTCAAGGTTGTCCTCAATGAACTTCTTTGTGTCCTCAATAATTTCCTCGGTGTTGTCCACAATGGCGTGTGTCAGAGATTCGAGATGTCTCTTTGTACTGTTTTCTTGTGAAAACAGTGGGAGAGCCACCAGCAGAAGCACTATGAGAATAATGGTTCTGGGCCGGATATATATTGTTGTACCGGCTGTACTCATAGAGTATTTACATTATCTTGCCCAAAATCTTGTCGAGAACCCAGTTTGTAGGTGTGGCGCTTATGCTGTTGCATTCGCATATTCTTTGCCCTTGTATATGTTCCACAATGTTTCTTATAAGTGGCAACTGTACGTATGGTGGGTTGGGTATATTGAATGTCTTTACGCCCTCTTCGTTGCGCAGTACTATTGGCTCAAATGTGAATACTGAAAATTTGAGACAGCCTTTGCTGCCGAAAATCTCAATATGGTCCTCTTTTGAGGATTCATCTGATACAAAGCACCATGAACCGGACCCCGGTATGCCCGAGTCGAACTTGAAGCATGCGCTCACAGTGTCTTCCACCTTGTATAGTCCGCCACGGTTTGCAGTGTATCCTTCGGCATATAGTATGCACCCGAACATCTCCTGCAACAGGTCAATCTGGTGTGGCGCAAGATCGTAGAAGTATCCTCCGCCGGCAATGTCGGGTATTACTCTCCACGGCAAGTTCTCGCGGTTGTAGTCAAGGTCACGTGGCGGTACTGCAAAACGTATCTGAACGTTCAAAACCTTGCCTATCTGTGGCAACAGTTCCTTTACCTTTTGGAAGTAGGGCAGATATCTGCGGTAATATGCAACAAAACAGGGAATACCGGTCTCTCGTGAAATTCGGTTTATTCGTGCGCAGTCTTCGTAACTTGCTGCGAGTGGCTTCTCTACATATACCGGTTTGCCTGCCTTCATGGACATTATGGCAAATGTCGCATGGGACGATGGCGGTGTGGCAATATACACTGCATTGACTTCGGGGTCATCTATCAGCGCTTGTGCGTCGGTATACCAATGGGTTATGTTATGTCTTTTAGCATAGTCGCGGGTTTTCTCCTTGTCGCGTCCCATAACGGCTACCACTTCGGAACCCTTTACAAGCTGGAATGCCGGTCCACTCTTCTTTTCTGTGGCTTCGCCACATCCAATGAATCCCCATTTTACAGTGATGTCCATAATGTCTGTTTTTAGTTATAGAAATTCCACGACAGTCCGAACCACAATACTGCAGGTGTCATGGGGTAATGTGGCGCAAGGAAATAGTTCCTGTTACCGCTACCCTCGTTCAAATGGTAATACTTTACATAGAAGCGTGTCTGTTTCAGCAAGAAGTTTGCATATACGCTTGTCAACGGGTAGTTGCCAATCTCGACTCTGTCCGCTTGATTCTGTTGTACAAACTGTCCAAGTTCGGGAGAGTAGTCGGGAGCATAGTAGCTTGTGAAATATCTGGCATCTGCTCCCAGTTCGGTGTTCAGAACCTGTGCTATCTTGAATTTTATGAACACATTGGCATATGCATTCAGTTCGGGCAACGGGAGTACCTCCTTGTTGCTGCTGTTCTGGTATGTGAGCTCGGTGTTGATGTTCAGTATGCCGAACTTGAAATCCTGCTTAAGCGCAGCTGTAAGTACCTGTATGTCACCATATGCCTGTTTTACGCTGTAGCTCTTTGCAAATCCTGTACCGCCATTCTTTGCAACGGCATTGTTTGCAATGTATGTGTAGTTCTTGATATTTTCTACTCCTACATGCAAGGTGGTTTTCCACGAAGGAATTTCCAGTTTTCCCTCAATTCTTGTCTTGAACTCTTTGTCAAGTTTGTTGTCCCACCATATATGTTCCGAGTGGTAGTGACGGTAATAGAACGATGGACGGTTGTTCTTGGCAAAGGCATGTGCTGTCAGTCTTATATCCTTTTTGAAAAGTTTAAAGTCTATTTCGGCCTTTCCGTCGAGCGAGAATGTACCTATTTCATCGCCCGATATTGCAGTCTCACCCTCAATCTCATAACGTATGTTGTTGCCGACTTTGCCCGCTGCAATTCCACCAATCGATAGAATGTGTTCATTGTATTTTTTTCTACTCTCAATGGTGTTGTCCGACAGTGTATCGGGGAGAGTGTAGTGGTTGTAGGTATATGACGCAAATGCTGTAATATCGGCAAATGCCCATTTGCTGAACCCTTCGCATAGCGAGAGTGCCACCTTGTTGTTTATAGAGAACCATTTTGTATTGTCGACAGAGTCGAATGGCATGTATGTTGTGGCATAATAACCGTTCATGGAATTGTGGTTGATGAATTCGCGCATGTTGTGCTTGGCGTCAAGTGTATGGGTTATGCGTGCAACCTTTACAAACTCCTTTTTTACCTCTTCGTCAATGTTCTCGCTGCTGTCGCCCTGCAGCACATCTCGGTAGAATCCCATGTTGTAGTTATGGGTAAAGAAAATATTGTACACCTCGTTACGGTTCCATGCAGATTCAAGGTAAACCGGTATATCCTGGGTACCGAAATTGCTGTTCGAACCATCGGTCTCCTCGGGACGTGTTATGTAGCGGTCGTCAGTGATACCTCCGTTCTCGGCCTGTTTCATGTGGTAGCGGCTGGCAAGCAAGTGATAGTTGTATCGTTCGCTACGGTAGAACGAGAAAAGTGAGAAATTCATCAAAGCGCTAGCCTGGTTATCGTAGCGTCCACGTGCATACAGGTAGTCGAACAAGAAACCTGCGCCGAACTTTTTGCCGGCGTTGGTGGTGAAATATGCCCTGAAGCGGTCATCGCCGTCAACCTTATTGCCCGATGAGTGATATGTAAGGTTTGTATATGGCGATTTGGTGTCGGTGAAAATGAATCTGTCGGGGGTGGTGTAGAAATAGTCGTACGGTTGCAGGAAATCGAACGATGTGCTTGTCTCCCTGTTAAAGAAAATTCTTGTCAGGCGTGGAGTTCCCATGCTGCCAAGGAAATTGTAATCGCCTGTAATTCCCTCTGTCTGTTGACTGTTCTGGAACATGTACTGCATTGTGTCGGCAATGATTGGGTTTACGTTCCCAAATCTTCTGTCAATCTTCCATTGATGTATCTCCTGAGGTACTTTCAACGTAGCACTCTTTGTGGAGTCTTTCTCGTTCTTCTTGAACGGGTTGAATGTCTCTCCTGTGCCAAGTCCGCTGCCAGTGTTGCTACCGTCGATCTGGTGTTTCTGCAGGTGCTGGGCCAGCAATGCCATTGGCATAAACAGGAGTATGATGAGTATGCTCTTTTTCATTATTGCCTGTTGTGAAGCTTTAGTTGATGAAACGTAGAATAAACTCGAAGAACTTCGTAGACAAGGCTATTATGCCGGCATGGAAGAACAGGCTGCTGTCGGTCATCCACAAAAAGAATGTGGCGGCCGTTGCAACCAGGAAAAATATATTTAATATGAATCTTATCTTGTCAATCAGTCTCACTTTATTTTGAATTTAGTTTCTTGGTAAGTTCGTTGATGAGTGCATCCTTGAGGTCGATGGTCTTACGACGGAATTTGCCTTCGAATTTCTTTAGACCTCCTTTGTCGTTGAACGCATTGTCGTCGGTAATCCACTCTTCGGCTTTCATCTTTATGCCTCCATTGTCGTCCTCGTCGTCGTACCAGTATGTGATACGTGTCATGTTGAATTTGCAATAACCGTCGCCAGGAGTCAATGTCAGGTAATAATATATTCTTGCGCGGCTCTGTACCAGGAATGTGTTGCGGAAAACAATATATTCCTCGCCTTTTACAATTGGAATGTTGGGATTCTCGTCGTATCTCTTTGCAGAAATTACTGTGGGCTTCACAAATCTTGCAGCAATCCACTCATTGACCTTATCCTGTACTTGTGCCGCAGTCAGTCCCTCGGCCGGGATTGTGGCTTCAAACGAGACCTTCCCGTTTACAACAGGTACTGTTCCCTGCGCGTATTCAGTCTCTACTGTGCGATCTTTTTTCTTGAATAACTGCGCCTGTGCTGTAGTGGTTGCTACAATGATGACGGCTATCAAAAGAATAATTTTTTTCATAACGGTATTCGCTGTTTAATTCTTTGCGAAGATAATACAAAAGTAAAAAGAAAGCAAGAATATTGCATGGCATAAAAGTAGCTTCTGCTTTAGCAGAGTCTTGAACAGGTGATTTTTTACAGTAAGGAAATGGTGCTTTCTAAAAAAAGTGGGCTATTTTTGCTATTACCCCCAACTTGTATTATTTTTGCAGAACCAACATTGTGAAAAATAATGCTATGAAACAGAATACAAAAAGAAATATCAGGTTGTTGCTGATTAACCTTGTTGCCATGATTGCGGTGGTGGTTATAATACCGTATATAGTGCTGTTGTGGATCGATAGTTACACACATCATGGTGAAACATATTCAGTGCCTGATGTCTGCGGTATGCAGCTTGAAGAGGCAAAGGAACTTCTGCGCAAGAGTAATCTTGATCTTGAAATAATTGACTATAAATACAAGAAAGGGGCGGCAGAAAACGAGGTGGTAGAGCAAATGCCTGTGGCAAATGCCCGTGTGAAGCAGGGCCGCAAGATAATGCTTACAATGAGCTCAAAAAGCAAACCTGTGGCTGCAATTCCCAGTGTGATAGATAATTGCTCGCTGCGTGAAGCCGAGGCGCGTCTGAAGGCTGCAGGCTTTGTCATTGCCGATGTCGTTACCATTGAGGGTGAAAAGGATTGGGTCTACGCAGTTAAATATAATGGCCGTGAACTTGTAAACGGAGAGAATGTACCCCGCGAAGCAAAACTCGTGATAGTTGTGGGTAGTGGTGAGAAGCGTGTTGTTGACGAGGCTGTTATTGATGAAGGATACTTTGAATGATATGGTGGATATATTTGACGACTTTGAAGATATTGATAACCTGGAGACCGATGGTATCGAGGTTGAGGAAACTCTGTTCCGCGAGGCGCGTGTTACTGCCGATAGAGGTCAGGCACCTATCAGACTCGACAAATTCCTTATCGACCATCTTGCAAATACCTCGCGCAGCAAGATACAGCAGGCTGCCGACGCCGGTGCGATAACCGTAAATGGAAAAGTTGCAAAGAGTAATTACAAGGTGAAGCCCGGTGATGAGATTGTCATAACATACAGTACGCCTGCCTATGACAATAGTATTGTTCCCGAAGAGATTCCGTTGGATGTCGTTTATGAGGATGAATCGTTGATGGTTGTGAACAAACCGGCAGGACTTGTGGTACATCCCGGTTGTGGTAATACTCATGGTACTCTTATAAATGCAGTGGCATGGCATTTGAAGGATAATCCCGATTTTGATCCAAATGACCCACAGGTGGGGCTTGTCCACAGAATAGACAAGAATACATCGGGTTTGCTGGTTATTGCCAAGACTGCTTCTGCAAAGGCACATTTGGGTATGCAGTTCTTCAACAAGACAACAAAAAGAACATACAATGCGGTAGTGTGGGGTGCTATAAAGGACAACGAGGGTACAATTGTTGGTAATATTACCCGCAATCCACGTAACCGTTTGCAGATGTGTGTGTCGCCCGACGATTCGGTTGGTAAGCATGCTGTTACACACTACAGGGTGCTCGAACGTTTGAGTTATGTTACTTTGGTGGAGTGTAATCTTGAGACCGGACGTACCCACCAGATAAGGGTTCACATGAAACACATCGGTCACATACTTTTCAACGATGATGTCTATGGAGGTGACGAAATTCTAAGGGGTACAAATTTCAGCAAATATAGTCAGTTCGTCCGAAACTGTTTCAAGCAGTGTCCACGCCAGGCGCTCCATGCAAAAACTTTGGGTTTTATACACCCTGTTACAGGTGAGGAGATGTACTTTGA
This sequence comes from Bacteroidaceae bacterium, assembly GCA_017555865.1. Taxonomy (GTDB): domain Bacteria; phylum Bacteroidota; class Bacteroidia; order Bacteroidales; family Bacteroidaceae; genus HGM04593. Next base: position 1,403 of record JAFZFM010000112.1, on the reverse strand, counting down.
CTCGGAATTGCCCGTTGACTTTGTTACAATGGTGGATTCGTGGCGTCGATATTCAGGAGCAAGCGCTGCTTATATGAATGAATGACCCGTTGGCTAAATGTGGTGGGAACTATTTTATCCTGTGGTTTTCCAGTTTGGATAGGTCACCATTAAATATGTTTATGTCAACATTTTTTCTTATGCCTGGCAGGCGGCCTTTATCGGAACATTGCCAGAACATCCAGTTCTGTTCAACTTTCAAGGAATCTACATAGTAGTGGGCAATCCATATGGGGAAACGGTCAAAGTATCTGTCGCTTAGGTACTTTGTCTTGTACTTCTTGCCCGAATAGATAATTGGCTTCACACCATAGTGCTTTTCAATTTCTGCGATAAAAATTTTCAGTTCCTGAATGTAGAGGTTCATGTTGTCGGTTTTCTCCTCAACATCAACTACCGGTGGCAGGTCGCCGCTTTCCAGCTGTACTGTCTTTATGAACATCTTTGCCTGCGCCAATCCTGTTGAGCGTGTTCCAAAATAATGGTATGCACCTCTGGTGAATCCGTATTTCTTTGCGTTTTTCCAGTTGTTATCAAATTGTTTGTCCTTGTGGTCGCTGCCTTCGCTGGCTTTCATATATATAAAGGAGACAGGTGCCTCTTTGGGGTTCTTCTCTTTCAATTCTCTCCAGTCTATTTCCCCCTGGTGGTGCGAGATGTCTATGCCGTATACGGCATGTCCTCCCGGAATGCAGGTTTCATAAACCTTAAGGCCATCGCATGGGGCAAAACGGTATATAACCTGTTTAAGGAACAGGTGGTATGCAAAGAAAAGTGTGACCGATGTTATGACTATGGACAATGCAATGTATTGCCAACGAGGCATGTGTTGTCTGGTTGGCTGTTTTGACGAACGGCGGGCGGAAGTTGTCTTCCGTCCGCCGGTTCTGTTTATATTCTTTTTAGCATCTGCCATCAATGGACGGTATATGCATTACTTCTGCTGCTCAAGAGCAAGAGTCTTTGTAGTCTGGTCGCAAACCTCTGTTGGGCCAAAGTACTGGATAGGGCCTGGGTAAACATAGCATGTCTCCTTTGCCCACTGCTCTCTGTTTGCTGCAAAAGTTTTGAAAGGTGCGCCGTTGAGGTCAACGAGAGCCTTCTGGATAACAGGCTTCATCTCGCCGTGACGACGCTCCATGTTCATCATCATTGTGATGGGGATACCACCTGCAACCCACTCGGCAGCAGGAGCTGTTGTGTTGCGTACCGATGACATGTAACCTGTCTTGCCGGCAGCGATGAGCTGTGAAGCGTTGTAGCCAAGGGCGTAGCAGTAGTCTGCATCGTAGTTAGATGGAGCTGCGCAACGACCCTCGTAGCCGAAGAAGTGGTGCTGGGCGTTGAATTTGCCAACATACTTG
>JAFZFM010000111.1 GCA_017555865.1 Bacteroidaceae bacterium | reverse complement strand
AGTCAGGATGACAAGTTTACGCAGAAAATGAAACATGGGGCAACTGCTATATTGTTACAAAATAATCCCCTCCGTCACTTTGCGACACCTCCAGCCTCGCCGGCGAGTGGAGGAGCTTTTGTAATAGCTGTCATTTTGACTATTCCTGAGTACAAAATTCATTGTTAATATACGTTGTTAACATATATTAACAATTCGGGGGGGTAAAATGTCTACTTTTAAGTAGATTTGTGAAAAATTAGGATGTTGAGTATACCTGCGGTATGTGGCGCGGTGCCGTAGAATGTGCACAGGATACTCATATGGCGATTCGAGCAAGACTTATAACTAAAACAATACAATTATGAAAGAATACAAAAAACCAATGGTGACTGAAATTGAGATGACTTCTCAGGGTCTTATTGCTGCCTCAGAGTTGAGGTATATAAACGAGAGTGCCGACAAGAACAGCGAGGTGCTTGCAGGCGAGAGACGTGGCGAGTGGGGCAGTCTTTGGAAATGATTCGCTACTGAATGACTTACAAGAAAAAATGAATTTTGTTATGATTAAGAATTTACTGAAGAAGTTGAGCGCGGCACTGATGCTCGTAGCTCTTTTTGGCGCTGTGCCTGCTGTTGCGCAGGAGAGACTTTACATTGAGGAGTGGTCTTTCACTCCCGGTGGCGAAACGGATTATTTCACTATTGCACTTGAGAACGGTGCGTACGATGACTACACAGCATTTCAGTTTGATTTGGTTCTGCCTGCAGGATTGGAGATTGCATATTATGAAAGTAAAGATGGACCTAAACCGGATATAGGCAAAGCCGAATCGGAATCAGTATATCAGCGACGTGGCGACCACGCTGTTGCTTGTGAAGTGCACCCAGGATTTATAAGAATTATATGTATGAGTGTTACAAATATGACATTTGGTAAAACCGGTAATCTGATAGATGTCTATGTAACTCCCACACCTTATCTCAAGCCCGGTGATGTTGAGATTAAACTGACCAATGTAATGTTCGCGAGAACTACGGAGGAGTATGGTTTCAAGGCCGACGAGCTTACCCTCACCGGTATCACAGCCGCGGCTACAAGCACACTGCCCGTGAAGGTGTCAGCGACAAACAAGTTCAGCACAGCCGTGTTCCCATTCAATGTCGATGCTATCCCTGCAGGCCTTGAGGTATACAGCTGCAACAGCACAAACGGCCAGAACCTTGTGCTCACAAAGCAGAGCAAGGTGGCAGCATATACTCCTTATATATTATATGCTGCTAACGGTTACGAAGGCACACTCAGTGGCGCAGTCGATGCAAGCAAGTATAGCGAGGTTGTTACCGACGGTTATCTGTGCGGTGCGGTGGCTGCTCAGGAAATTGGTGGTGGCAACGGCTACTATGTGATGCAGAACAAGGGCGAGGGCGTGATGTTCTACAGCGTTGACGATGCTTCGTTCGCAATCCCTGCCGGCAAGTGCTGGCTTGCATTGCCTGCCGAGTTGCAGGGCAGCGCATCGTTTCGTCTCGACGGCACAACAGGCATTGTTGAGGTGAAAGGTGAACCAACGGTCGACGCAAGTCAAAACGGTAATGTGAAAGCTGTCTACGATTTGCTGGGCAGAAAGGTGAATGCTGAAAACGGAAAACTGAAAGGTATTTACATCATAGATGGCAAAAAGGTAATACTTAAGTAAACAGGCTTCTGGAATGATAGTATGCGGTATTTTAACCGCTTGCTGTCATTCCTGGCGTTTTAGTAATGTGTAAAATAACCTGCATCGGTTATGTCATCCTGAGCAAGGGCGAAGGATCTGTAAACACCCACGCGTATGCATTCAGATTCTTCACTTCGTTATTGACTTTAGCCCCTGCGGGCGTCGACCGTTGGTTCCCCAAAGCTCATCAAAACCTCTTTAGTGTTTTTCACTAAGGAATAGTCAGAATGACAAGAGAGTGAAGCATGTTATTATTTTCATTTTATTTAAGCCCTGCTCTAAAGAATAAAACTTATAACTAAAACAATACAATTATGAAAACTTTAAGAAATCTGTTCACGGCGTTGTTGCTATTATGTAGCATAACGGCAAGTGCCCACGACTTTGAGGTCGATGGTATCTATTACGACATCACCGATTATACAAACAATACGGTGAAGGTGACCTTTAAAGGTGATTCGCCTTACGAGTATTATGACAGATACACCGGTCATGTGGTAATCCCCGAGAGTGTAACATGCAATGAAACAACCTACAGCGTCACCAGTATTGGAGATCATGCGTTCCGTTCTTGCTCTAGGCTTGCAAGCGTAACAATTCCTAACAGCGTAACAAGCATTGGAGATGTAGTGTTCGCTTACTGCTACGGCCTTACAAGAGTAACAATCGGTAATGGCGTTACAAGCATTGGAGGAAATGCGTTCTATGATTGCTCTTCTCTTGCCAGTGTTGTAATCGGTAACAGCGTCACCAGCATTGGGGAGAATGCGTTCAAAGGTTGCTCTGCCCTTGCAAGTGTTGTAATCCCCAATAGTGTAACAAGTATTGAAGGGGCAGCCTTCTCTGGTTGCTCCGGCCTTACCAGCGTTGAAATCCCTAACGGCGTTACAAGCATTGGAAATGAAGCATTCTATGGAGCAATCAAAGCTGTATTTGACATTACTGCAGAGACACCGGCGACATTGGACGGTAGCAATGTATTTGCAAGCAGTGCAGCGCTTGTTGTGCCCGATGAAGCTGTTGGTGCATACAAAGCCGCGTGGAGCAATTATGCTGCGCAAATTGCAGGCAAGAACGATGTTTGTGTTACAGTGGATGCTGAGGCAAAGGATGGCACATCGGGTATTATGGAGGAAATTGGCCTTGCCAAGGTTGGTTCTGTTGTCAAACTCACCGTTAAGGGTAGCATAAACAGTTACGATGTTATCTTGTTCCGCGACAAGATGCCGCTGTTGCGCGAACTTGACCTTAGCGAGACTACTGTTGTTGCAAGCGACCATTGTTTCTACGACGGTAACTGTACAAAGGATAATGACTTTGGCAATTATGTTTTCTATGGTCTCTCAAATTTGAACTTTGTGAAACTGCCAAAGGATTTGGTGGCTATAGGTGACTATGCGTTCAGTGGCTGTAGTTCATTGCGTGAGTTGGAGATTCCCCAAACAGTGAGTTGTATTGGTAATCTTGCTTTGGAAGGTTGTGGCTCGTTGGCAAGGGTGCAAATGCCTGATGCTATGCAAGTAATTGGAATTGCAGCTTTTTTGCGTTGCTCATCATTGAAATCTATAGTGGTACCAAAAGGCGTGAAATATTTACCTGGCGTTTGGTTTGATGGTACTAGTAGCTCTGATTGGGCCTTGTTTGGTGAGTGCCACGCTCTTGAAAGCGTCATATTGCACGATGGGCTGGAAGGTATTGGTGAGCGTTCTTTTTGGGGATGTAGCAACTTAAAGGAGATAAAGTTGCCACCAACTGTAAAGACAATTGATCCATTTGCTTTCAATGGGTGTTTATCTCTTGAAGAGATTAGAATCCCAAGCTCGGTACAGAGCATTGGAAATGAGGCATTCAATGGCTGTGCTAATCTTAACAAGGTCTATACCTACACCGTTGAGCCTACTGCTATTAAGGAGAATACATTCTGTACATTTGCAACAGCTACGCTTTATGTTCCAAGCTTCAGTTTCTACAACTACTACTGGGATGAGGATGGCTGGAAGCGTTTCTTGAACCTTGAGGAGTTCGACGAGCCATATGAGTACTTCTATGTGAACAATGACTATGTTCTCAACGACAGTACAGGCTACATTAAGGGTTCCGACGGCAACGCCCCCGATGCCGACATCAATGCCGGTGGTGGTTTTATTGTTGAGGGTGAGCAGGGTGACGAGGAGGAACCTAACCAGAACTTGGGCGACGTGAACGTAGGTTGTGACGTCAACGGCAACAGTGGCTCTATTATTGGTGACAATAACCTGCATATCGATGACCTGCATATTAAAATCAACGTCACGGGCGGCCGCTGGTACTTCTTTGCCTTCCCATTCGATATATGGTTTGATAATATCTCAATGGAGAACGGCAGCGATTACGTCTTCCGCTACTACGACGGTGAGAAGCGTGCAACGAGCGGCAGCGGTGGCTGGAAGGATATCAACGAGAACCACCTTAAGGCCGCACGCGGTTACATCTTCCAGTGCTCGGCAAATGACGTGCTCGTGCTCAATATCAAGGACGTGAAGTTCAAGAAAGAGGATAAGTATAACGAGCTTGTTGCACACGTGAGCGAGAACCTGAAGGATGCAAGCTGGAACTTCGTGGGTAACCCATACCTCAGCTACTACGACATGGCCGATATGGACTACACTGCCCCTGTGACAGTGTGGGACGGTGAGAAGTACGTTGCGATTCGTCCGGGCGACGACGACTACCACTTTGCACCATACGAGGCATTCTTCGTGCAGAAGCCCGAGGGCCAGGATGAGATTGCCTACGACGGTGAGGAGCAGATGACACAAAAACAGTCCAACAGCAAGGCCGTGAAGCAGAGCGCCGCACGCCGTGCACGTGGTGTGAACCCCGACCGCTTGCTCATTAACCTTGTATTGGATAACGGTACAAGCAATGACCGCACACGTATCGTCTTCAACGAACAGCAGTCACTCGCTTACGAGACAGCATGCGATGCCTCAAAGTTCGAGACCAAGGGAGTGGCACAGCTCTACACCATTGGACGTGACAATGTACACTATGCAATCAACGAGCGTCCGGCCGATAACGGTGTTGTGATGTTGGGTTACACCGCGCCAACAGCAGGCTTCTACACAATTGAGGCACAGCGCATGGATGCCGAGGTATTCGTTAAGGACTACAAGACCGGTGAGCTGCACAACCTCAATGACGGTGCATACAGCTTCAGTACCGATGCGGGTACATTCAACGAGCGCTTCGAGATTCTGCTCAAGGGTACTGCCCCAGGTACAACAGGCATTGAGGATGTGAATGGTGAAAACGGAAATGTTAAAACCGTTTATGACCTCCAGGGCCGCAAGATGCAGGATGCCGGTAAGGGTATCTACATCATAGGCGGTGAGAAGGTTGTAAAGTGAAAAACTGAAAACCTGTTTGTGGAATCAATGAATGGGAGATTCCTCACACAAGGTTCGGAATGACAAAATACAGTGTCGTTGTAGAACAAAGTAAAGAGTGAATGGTAACACAAACAAAGGCAAAAACAAACAGAAGTATGAATAGTATAATACGAAATGCAATGTTGGTGCTGCTCCTCGTCCTGGGGAGCACACCGGCACTGTATGCGCAATACAATCCGGTAAACCCGCCCGAGCCCGAGGAGAACATCTACTACAATATAACGGTAGCTTGCAGTCCGGCGAACGTGGCCTATACATACGGTGCGGGAAAATACCTCGAGGGTACAAGCCGTAGCATAAGCTACTCGTTGCGCAACAACAACTACACGTTCTCACACTGGACACTCAACGGAGAGCGTTACAGTGACAAGACCAGCTTCACCTATACGGTGGCAGCCGGTAATGCGGCGTTTGTGGCACATTTTGCGTACACCCCGACATCGCCCCAGGAGCCCAGCGTAAGTGACGAGTACAAGCTCACGCTCACAAGCAACAACGATGCCGCCTGCTCGTTCAACAGGAATAGCGTGACACGTGTCAAGTTTGACAGCACTGTGACATTGACTGCATACGTGAACCAGGGCTATGAGTTCCTTGGATGGTACAAGGGGGCAACCATAGTAAGCAGCAATAGTAGTTTCAACTACCTGATGCCAGCCGAGGATGTTACGCTTGTGGCAAAGTTCAGGTATAATCCTTTCAACCCGTCGGAGCCCGATAGCGACGGTTCGCAGAGCAACGTGCAGACAACCGCCAAGGGCGATGTGAACAAGGATGGTGCCATTGACGTGCTTGACATTGTGGCTGTGGTGAACTACAGTCTAAAGGGTGGTGACGATAATCTGTCGACCTATGACATCACCGGCGACGGCGTGGTGACTATACTTGACATTGTGAAGGTAGTGAACCTGTCGCTGGAGTAAGCGCAAAGATGCCGGGGCATGGAATCCTTGCAATGGGTGACGGATGTCATGCAGTTGTGGCCATGCACGGGCAGTTGAGCAAGTAAGGACTATTTTGTATAGAATGAAAATCGCTTCCATTCGTTGAGAGTGGAAGCGATTTTTTTTGGGTGATGATATAGATGTTGTCCCAATTTGCGGGCATTCAGAATTTTCAAATTGTAATATCTGTCTTCTCCACCGCAAGCGGTCCCTCTGGGTGCTCCTCTTGTTTGTGATCAAGAGGAGCTCCGCGAAGCGGTGAGGAGATAAAGCAACAAAAAAATACTCCCCTCCGTCACTGCGTGACGCCTCCAACCTCGCTAGCGAGTGGAGGAGCTTTTGCAATGTCTGTCATTTGGGATTTGTAATATAACATATCCGCTGTGACGGGGCAGTTGAGCAAGTAATAAGGTAAGAGTTTGTATATGAAAATCGACACACCAGGTGTGCCGATTTTGTTGTTATATTACTGAATCCTTCTTCAGGGGATATCCTATTCTTTTCAAGGTGTCGGTGGTGATGACCTGGTGTACCGAGTCTGCATACTCCTGTTGCATCCTGTTGAAACGCTTCCAGCTGCGCTGTACCTTGTTCACGAAAGATAGCGTTTGTCTCCAGTCCTTGAACTCGCCGTTGCGGCATACGCTGTCGTTGAAGTATTCGGGTATACTCTTCTTTATCAGGAATGTGTCCACATGCCCTGTCCAGCGGTGCCTGTCATAGCCATGCTTGTGTGCGAGTCTCATGGCGTCGAGTATGTGTCCGTAGCCGGCGTTGTACGATGCAAGCACGAAGTTCACGCGCTCGTCGGCATACTTTACACGCCTGAACCTTCGGTACAACGACTTCAGGTATCTTGCCGATGCGTGTATGTTGGCGCTGTTATCGGCGTGCAATGAGTCGGGCACGTCAAGGCCGTTGAGCGTGCTTGGCATCATCTGCATTACACCCTTGGCTCCTACGCTTGATACCGCAGCGCTGTCGAAACGTGACTCGGTGTGTGCGATGGCGGCAATGAGCATCCAGTCGAGCTCAAGGCTGTCGGCGGCCTGCCTGAAGTGCTCGTCGTAGTGCGATATCCATACGTGCGGCGACAGGTATTCATATTCCGGCTCGACGATTTCCACTTCTACAGGCTCCGGTGGTGTGTAGCCGAAAAGCCTGTCACCGCCTACGATGAAGAAGGCAAGCAACGACAGCAACAGGGGCGGGTATACGTATCTTGTTTTCATAGTCCTGTCAAAGTGGAATACCTTGTGTCAATTCTGCAAATATACGAACAAGCGAGCGAGAAATATCAAGTTTACTTGAATATTTCTTCCAGCGAGCGAAAGTATATTCGAGCTTTAGCTCAAATATGGTTATAATCAAGCGAGAAATATGAAGCTTGCTTCAATATTTTTCACAGCGAGTGCAGAAAATATTCGAGCTTAGCTCAAATATACTCCTTTTGCGGCAAAATATTGTCGCGCTAGTGTGAAAGAATCTTTATTGCAGAAATTTTTCTTTTATAAGTATGTATACCGAAAGATTTTATTAAATTTGCAGAGAATTACCGTTAAGGTAAATGTTCCGATATTCATTTAATTACTTTAAAGTATAAATAACTATGGTAAATTACAAAGAATTGGGTCTTGTGAACACTAAAGAGATGTTCGCAAAGGCAATGAAGGGCGGTTATGCAATCCCCGCTTTCAACTTCAACAACATGGAGCAGTTGCAGGCTATCATCAGCGCTGCTGTT
>JAFZFM010000110.1 GCA_017555865.1 Bacteroidaceae bacterium | reverse complement strand
GGTTCATTTGTAACAGTCATTCCCGGCAACAGATGTGCAGGCATATTATTCATGCGTATCTGGTGCGGTCCTTCATGGACGTTAAGGTAATGGCCTACTCCATGTCCTGTTCCATGCAGATAATTCTCACCACTCTGCCATAACCACTGACGCGCAAGCACATCTAGTTGTGTACCGCAGGTGCCTTTGGGGAATTTTGCCATTGCAAGCGAAATGTGTCCGCGCATTACGCGTGTATATCCCTCTTTTTCTTCTTTACTCAAGACTCCGAGCGGTATTGTGCGTGTGACGTCTGTTGTTCCACCGACGTACTGTCCACCACAATCCAAAAGCAAGAAACCGCGTGGAGCAAGTGTTGCATGCTCCTTGACGGTTGGCTCGTAGTGAACGATTGCTGCATTCTCGCCATAAGCAGCAATGGTTGAGAAACTGAGACCGCGGAAATCGGGTGATTCTCGGCGGAACCCGGTAAGTTTGTTGTCTACATCGATCTCTGTTATCACCTCATTGCCGTCAACACTTTTCTGCAACCAATGAAGGAGTTTTACCATGGCAACACCCTCATGCAGCATGGCATTTCTGAAACCGGCAATCTCAATGCTGTTCTTTATTGCTTTCATTGCAGCAACAGGTGAATCCTTGAACATAACAGCAGCCTGTGGATTCAGATTCTCAAGCACTGCACGATTGCAACGTGCAGGGTTGACTAGTAATGTTGAATGTGGATATCCTTCGAGAACTTGCCAAACCGCACTGTATGGAGCTATTGCTATATTCTGCTCTGTAAGGTATTCTTTTACTTCGGCTGTAAGTTTCTCCTCGGATATGAACAGAATGGATTCATCGGCTGTAACCAGCATGTATGCAACAAGCACCGGATTGTATTCAACATCGTTGCCTCGAAGATTTGTAAGCCATGCAACTTCGTCAAGCATAGTAACCAGCATACCGTCAGCTCCACATCCCGACAATGCCGAGCGTAGTCTTTCTATTTTAGACACCGAAGTCTCTCCACTCTGCTCTACTGGCAAAATTACAGCTTTACCCGCAGGCACTTGTGGGCGGTTTTCCCATATAGTAGCAAAAGGATCGGTAGAGGCATCAATTCTTATGTCGCATGCGCCTAGTTCCTCGTTCCATCCCTTGACCTCGGCTATTGAGCAAACGGTTGCGTCAACACCTACACACGCCCCCGGTTGCATATTGGCACATAACCATTCTGTGATTGAAGGAGTTTCGGCAAGGCCATCCTTCATAAGTTCCACACCGGTACCAGCCAGAGATTTTTCAGCTGCAAGCCAATAACGTGAATCGGTCCACAACAGGGCCTTATCCAACGTAACAACAACAGTTCCGGCCGAACCGTCGAATCCGCTTATCCATTCGCGCGACTTCCAGCAGTCTGCAACATACTCGCTGCTGTGAGGATCACTGCTTACAACAATGAATGCCGACTGTCCGTGGTTACGCATGTATGAGCGTAACAATTCTATTCTTTCAGGTATTTGAATATTCATCTTCCAAAACATTTTATCTATATGGCGAAGATACAATATTTTTGCAAGCACTCTCTAATAGGAAGTGCTTTTTTTTCGTACAAATAATGTGTATGTATTGAAATAAATCTTATATTTGCGCTGTCAAAGGAGCCGAAAGTGATATGCTTCACAATCGGTGAAAAGGGAATCCGGTGAAAATCCGGGACAATACCAGTTGCTGTAAGTCCCATCCTTGCCAAGAGTTACAACCGTAGCTCCCGGAGTAAGCGAGGATGAATGTTGGACGCACTCTTTGCCACTGATCTTTGGGATTGGGAAGGCGCGACAACGGACAAGTCAGAAGACCTGCCTTTGCATTATTGATTAATTACCTGCTGGAATACGGGTGACAATCGTACTTTTATATTACTGTGTTTGCTTATTGAGCGATTGGTACACAATGCGTTATGGCATTGCTATACCCTATTGTGTGCATTGGTGGGGTCAATATGTCCGGTTTGTTGATAACCAGACTACTTTGTTATACCCTTTTACTCATGCGGTTTGGAAATTCCCATACCGCTTGCTTAGGCCATACAGTTAAAGGCAAACAGCAGTATCAAGTAAAGAACTTACTTTATTATATAATTTAAAACCTATTGATTATGAGAAAGATTTTTGGTTTTTTAATGATTCTGTTGGCAGGAATTCCGCAGACAGGATGCGAGTATGATGACGCCGGTCTTTGGGACGAGATGGAGGATGTCAAGAACCGCGTAACAGCCCTTGAAAAGGCTGTTGAAAAGACAAACAGCAACATCGAAGCTTTACAGGCAATTGTAGAGGCGTTGCAAAAGAATGTCTACGTGACAACGGTGCAAACGACCTCAAACGGTTATATCATAAGTTTCTCCGATGGCAGCAGCGCAACCATTTCCAATGGTATTGACGGCAAGGATGGTGTAAACGGGACCAACGCTCCGGTCATATCTGTCAAGCTGGATTCTGACGGCAACTACTATTGGACTATCGATGGAGAGTGGCTGCTGGTCAATGGCAGTAAAGTCCGTGCCAACGGCATTGATGGAGAGGATGGAAAAGATGGTGTAGACGGTAAGGATGGAGAAAACGGTGCGGATGCAGTAGCTCCAAAAGTCCGTATAAACGAAAATAGCAAGGAGTGGGAAATCTCTACCGATGGTGGGGAGACCTGGATGTCTACAGGTATAATAGCCGAAGGCAAGGATGGTTCAAACGGAACAAATGGCTCGAATGGCTCAAATGGTGATTCCTTGTTCAAGTCGGTAGACACATCGGACAGCAATTATATATTGATTACACTTGCTAATGGAACAGAACTAAAACTTGCCCGTTATGACGAGACAGCACCATTGTTTGTTATATTAGAGGCTCCTGCAATTGTTCAGGTCGAGTATGGGAAGAGCGTCGCTTATGCAGTAAAAACAGAACGTGTTGCCGATTATACAATCAACACCCCAGAATGTTGGAAAGCCGTTTATGCAGAAAATGTATTGACAATAACAGCTCCCGCAAAGGACCTGTGCCATTTCGACAAAAATGGAACCATTGCCGTAACTGTAGTTTCCGCAGCAGGAAAGAGTGCGATTGTCAAGCTTAATGTTGTAGCCGGAGAATGGATAGAGGAAGCAGAACTCAGAACCTTGACATTTGAAGACAACGATGTAAAGTTCTCACCATTCATATTGGATTATGCCGATGGATATGCAGGCAGAGAGATTTCAAAATGGAGCCAGCTTGTAGACGTACCTCAGTATAATGGCCCGCTGATGTATGGCAATGACCAGATGGATGCCATGTATTTCTGGTACGATGAAGGGAACACCGAACTCTATCACATGTTCCCCTATAATTACGCCTACTGCTATTGGGGCGGTGGACACGCAATATCAAACTATTGGGGAGCCGGTTATACCGATGATGACAGAAACAAGCACATCGCCAAGTACTACGGCGAGGATTATCTGAACCAATGGGCAGGTAAGCCCGGCGCGGACGGCGCTCTTGGATGGTTCCTGCTACAACTCATGACTCCAGTTGCCCCACACTCAGGCGAGAACTTCTGTGTACACTATGGATATCAGGATTTCTTCTCATATATAGAGAATCTGCCTGAACTATCTTTTGCCGACGGTGTTGCCCGCGTCATTGACCACATGTATGTCACTAACACCAACTACACTCTAAATCAGCTTTACAATGGAGTCAAGAGCGAGGAGGGAAATAACTTCGGTGGAAATTGGAACGGACTTACCGATAATGCATGGTTGAAAATCGTAGCTTACGGTTATGACTCTGTCGACGCCGATCCTACGACAGATGAACCTGCAAGTGAAACTGAATTCTACTTGGTAAGGGGTT
>JAFZFM010000109.1 GCA_017555865.1 Bacteroidaceae bacterium | reverse complement strand
GTGGATTGTGCTCTTTGCATAGTTCTGACTGGTTTCGTATGCCTCCATAAATACAGGGTCGGCAAAGATACACATATAACCAGCGCCTTCTTTGTACATTTTGTACATCTTGATGCCAGCGACAGAGAACCGTCTACCGTCAAAAATTTCAGATAGACGAACAACATGTGAAACTTTAGGTGTATCTCGTTCTTCGTCTACAGTGCAGCTCTCAAGCATATCATCAGTCCACGACCACTCGTCCTCTTCGATCGCGTATGTACTTTCACGTACCCTCTGAATAGTCACAACAGTTCCACAACGCTTTTTCATTTTGTTGTTGAAACCGCAGCGTATTGTAAGTTCATTCTCGCTATATTTACTTGGGAACTCTCTACGTAAATCCTCCCAAGTTCGTACTCTTACCTGGTCTCCTACCTTAAATCTCATGACTTCCTCCCTCATACATAAAACTAGGAATAGGCTGCAACTTAAAAAGATTCTTGCGATGCATGGCGTCAATTCTCTCTTTGACAGAGACATCTTCACATACGCCAGTACGAATATACTTGTTCAACACTTCATAAGTGAAACCAAGATTATCCTCGTCGGTCTTTCCACAGAGACCATCCGCAGGAACCTTGTGAACAAGAGCATAAGGAAGATTGAGTGCATCTCCAATTGCCACGACCTCGTCAGTGGTGAGATTTGCAAGAGGACTGAAGTCGCCTACGCTATCGCCCCAGCGAGTAGAGTAACCGACGTAATCCTCGGACAGGTTGCAGGTGTTAGCGACACGGCCGTTTACACTCTGAGAGATAGCATAAAGAGTAGCCATACGAATACGAGGAGGTAAGTTTGTCTTCGCTTGTTCAGACATAGCAAGCGCTTTACCACTATCTAATTCTATTGTTCTAATCAACAACGAATTGATGTGGCTAGAAATGTTGTCGATTGCCTGTCCAACGTTGATTACGGTATGCATAATATTGAGATGATCACATACCGCATAAGCGTCTCCAATGTCTGACTGCTCATGATTGGGCATCATAACGCCAATCACTCTATCCTTGCCAAGCGCCTCTACACAAAGCGCGGCAACAACCGTAGAATCCTTGCCTCCGCTAATGCCGATTACGGCATTACAATCGGGACCATTGACATCGAACCAGCCTCTGATCCACTGAACGATGTCGTTCTTCACTCTTACTGCGTCAAAATTACTCATACATCCTCCTTTGTGATGTGTTTATTTATTACGAGATATATCAAATCTCGCAGCACACTCTCTGCCTGTGCAAGACCAGCCTTGTCATCAAGCAAGAGATTGTAGTATAATTTACCGTTGCTCTGAGGAGCAAACGGAGCGTTTTCATTGATTGAATCATACGGAATATCATTATCGTCAAGATATTGCCGTACACCATCAATGTCGGGATTGCTTGTGTAAACAATCAGATATGCACCAAGAACATTCTTGGCCGCTCTTACAGTAGATACAACCTGACTGCAAGTGGCGCTATGGAAAGGACGAACAGTATCGTCAATATCATAGGCAATAATGAGTTGCTTATTTCTTTCATATTGCTCTGTAAGACGCAATAACGGGAAACTCAAGCTGTTTCCCGACAATTGATGGCAGGTCATATTAGAACTTTCCTCCGTGCAAAATATTTCTGATCTCTGCGAGGTTCTGCTCTTTCAGCATATGGCCATCGCGGAAGATGGGCTGAAGAAGATTGAGTTCATGATTGAGAGCCTCTTCCCAAGTGAACTCATCCTTATAATGCAGCTCGCTAACAAAATCTGCTTTCGTGGTACTATATACCACACAACAACCCTTCTGAGATTTCTTGAATCCACCGTCCTTGGGGTTCTTGAAAATAGGAACGGGATTACCGTTAATCTCGCAATAAGTCGCCTTAATGCAAGAACTGAACGTGTCTCTTGTGAACGGCTTGAGAATACCGTCCTCCTCTACACACTGGAAAGAGAACGAACCGACGCCAAGCGCTACATTCGAGCAGGCAAAGCCATTCTCCATGAGAATTTGATAGATTTTTTCGCAACGCTGGATGGTGATACTGTCACCATAGATTGCCTTGACATGAGGATTGAGTACCTTGTATCCCTTGCTGTTGACAGTTCCACCGAACATATCCCACAACTTGAATACAGTCTGCGTTACAACCTCAACGCAGTCACCAGAGTCGCCGCGCATCAGCATACATCCGTTGTGTGCAAGAATTTCTTCCTTCAACTTAGGAAGAATGTTATCAATAACATTCCAATAGTCATAGGAATCAAGCACGGCAGAGAAACTGGTGTTGGGGTAAATCTCCGTGAGCAGTCGTCTCAATAGAGTCTCCTCGTCGCCATCAACGGCGTAGTTACTGCACATAACCGAATGCTCGGTGGATGGACTACCGAAAGCCACGGGTTCCTTGGTACAGTCACAGTTGTAATTTGCCTCGAGGTAAGGGATAGTGGGAACAGTTGCGGTGTTTAAGAAAGACAAACACCAGCCAGCACCGGCCTTCTCAGCAGACTGCAAACACTCTTCACCTCTGAAGTCAAATGCTCCAAGTGCTCTCGCTCTCGGAACGGAGTCGTCGCAAGTGAGACCGTAATACTTGTTTACAATCTCACGGTAGGTATGGCCGACAGTAGCAGCCAGCATAGGATGCCACATTTCAGCAGAGATAAGAGACTCCAAACTCTGCGGCAACCATGCAAAATCAGGATGTGTGTTGGTGATACCGAACATGGGAACGTGCATAGGAACAAGCATGCCTTCGGGCAATGCCACAATCTCGATAGGAAGATATCCAAGCTGGTGCAGCTTTTCAATCTTATCAATCTTGTAAGCGTTCTTGCCAAGGGTTGCGTCCATGATACGCTTGTAGTCGGCAATCACATCATCAAAGGGCTTACCGAAGAACTCATCGTTGAAATACTCAATCAAATAAGTCTTGATAAAGCCCTGCAGACCAAACATGACAACACTATTCCACATCTCCACGCGGCTCATGCGAGGCGTGAAATAAGATACGGACTTCGTAATGCCATGAGGCAGCATTTCTGCGTGGACTGCCTTGTAGAAGTCAATGAGCAACATCGGATTTGTCTTTTTCATACAGACAATACCTCAATTCTTTCGTGTTCTTTGGTGAAAATGCTGTTCGTGGTATATACTTTCTCAATAAGGCCACTCGTCAGCAGCTCGCCTTCGAGAATAGTATTTTCACAGTGGGTCACATACAGATAAACTTCCTTTGCGCCGAGCTCCTTGAGTTTGAGCGCACTGTGGTAGAATGTACCACCTCGACTACAAATATCATCAGCGATAAGAATCTTGCTTCCGTTGATTTTATCAACGCATCCAGCAATATCAAGACCAAGAATCTTTCCAGTTGCCCAATCGCGCTTCTTGATACCAAAAGCATATTCCGTGTGGAACATACTTGACAGACGCTTCATAGCGCCCTCATCAGGGAAGAACAGCATATCAGGAGTACACTCTTCCATCGCGTTCATGATATGAGGCCAAGGAGTCAATACCTCAACTCTATCAATCAGCGCCTCGCTGACATAGGAGTGAGGGTCAAGAACCGTCACCTTCTCAAAGCCAAGGGAATTAATGAACTTAGCGAAATACTTCAACGTAAATACGTCTCCATCGTTCTTCACTCTGTCCATACGGGCATTGGGAATGTAGGGCATATGCAAACGAATGTAAGAATATCCGTGGTCTCTCAAGTAATGAACAAGATACCACAGCGTGGTCATCTCTTCGTTATTCTCAAACCACCACTCAATTCTTGCGCTTGCGTAACTCAACAATTCCTTTACGTTCTTGTCAAAGAGTGTAGTTCCGTCCGGGAAATGACCAACGGTAACAGGAACATCATTACACTTAATCATGATTATTCTCCAATCACATTGATTTGGCACATCTTCATGGTGGTCAGGGCGGCGTTGTGCGTGGCGGGAGTGACACCAGCACAACAGGAGACGTCTACTGTGATATCCACTTCGGGATAGTACGCCTTGAGAAGCAGAGTGTTGGATACGACACAGATATCGGTGCAGAGGCCGACAAGTTCGATGGTGAAATCTTCGCCGCATACCCTCTCCTCGACGAGTTTGGGCAATTCAATCGAACCGAATGTAGGCTTGTACACCTTGGTATAATTGACGGGTTCAAGAGCGTCTGCAACACGCTTGTCCAAACGCCACCCGTCAGTCTCGGCAATGCAATGAGGAACAGGCAACTTCTTGCCCTCGGCGCTGTTCATATAGAACTCGGTGTGGGTATCATAGGTCACGAAGATGACGCTATTGGAATCTGCAGCATAAGACTTAATCTTATTCACAACATTATCCACAATAGCCACAGCCTCGCTGCTACCAAGCGCGCCGTCAACAAAATCCTTCTGCATGTCAACGACAATAAGAATCTTTTTCATATTATTCCTCCTCTCTTATTTAAAAGAAAGAACCCTGGCCGAAACCAGGGTTCTTGGTGTATCCCGAAACCGGATTACAGAGAAGTTCTCTTAGCGGCGATGGTCTCGGGATCGTAGGTGACCTCATCGACAAACTTGACGGCCTTAGCAACGAGAGTGGTGTTGTTGGGGTTGCGGTGTGCATACGCGTTTGCACTCACGAGCGCCTTGACCTTGAAGAAACGGTTCTGGAAGTTGTAGTCGTAGGTCTTAAAGCAATCCTTGATGTCTGTGCAGACGTGATAGCCTTTGGTTCCAAGAGCGATGGTGCCGGGATAGGTGTGCTCGACGTTCATGGTGTACTGCTTGCCCTTGCACTGCATGTTTGCATCAGTACCCTTATAGGCGTCCACCCAAATCCACTCGGGGTTGATCTCCTCGAAGTAGCGGCTGTTAACCTTATACTTCTTGCCGATGACTGCAGGGTTGACGTGATCAAGGACTTCAATCTGCATATTGTTGCCCTTGAGGTTGGTGGCGAAAGTCTTTACGACCTTGGCCTTGCGGAGAACGGAATAGCCACATACGGAGTACTCGGAGTCAGCGGTGGTCAGGGGGCGAACGATTGCATTGGTGGTGAACATAATTTTTCCTCTTTTCTCCCCGTCATGCCGATAGGACAGCAATTTGTTTTTTATATTTGAGCCATTTTGGCTTCAAACCTTAATCGATTTCGGGCAACTTAACATAGTTGCCAGTGCGACCGTAACCTTGTGCGGTACAGGTAAGAATACCCGTTTCACACTGAATGTTGTGTTTACGAAGCCACCGCATTACGGTCGGAATTGCTTCTGGATTATTTCCTAGCCACTTATTACAGTAGCCATGAATTTGATTTACGCGGTTTCCACGCACTTCAATTGCGTAGAACGGGGTATTTGGTGCACTCTTGTGTCTCAAGAAGAAAATCGTACAGGCTCCGCTTGAATGAGTGCCGGTGTAACCGCCGATACAAATACGCTGGATAGAGCCCTCGTCTACAATCTCGGTAAGATTCCGAGGAAGACGTATGATGTACTTGTCGTCTTCATATTCGTACTTAACCCGCTCTTTGTCGAGTTTAATACGTTTTTCTTCGTCTTGCTTTCTACGTTCAGCCTCAGTCATAGCGTAATATGCTCTGCGTTCTGCATCTTGCTGCCGACACAACTCATCAATTGAATTGTGCGCTCTGACCAAATCAGAATAAGAATCGAACATCCAGTCAATGCGAGGTTTACGATCTTCATCGAGTCGTATATAACCACGGAATGTATCTCCAGCCAACTGATACGCCGATACATTCTTTTCGCCAAGACGAATGAGGTTTTTATAAAACCGCATCCTGTCAATTGAAAGGCTTGCAACATTGTTATCAATTGCATAAGCGCGGCTAGCCATCTGAGCAAAGCCCCTATAATACTTCTTAAACGACTCTATATCAACATGGGACAAATCGTCTCCGAAGACAGAACGCATAATTCTTAGATGATCTGAACCATAACTTCTATTGTTTTTCTCATATTCCATCATCACATCGAATTGAGATTTAGTCATACCAATCTTTTTGAGAAAGTTTTTCTCTTTGGGATTGTAATAACCACCAAACTCATGCTTCATATCAGCTCTGAATGTGATAGAGCCGTTTTTTCTGCTCGCAACATTTGCATGGCCGAGTTTAATAAGTTGCTCGACTTCTGGATATTGCAATGCGCGGATAAGCATTGGAACGACGTTCTCTTGACATGAATCGGTGTAGGATTGAAGAATGTACTTGATACGGTTGCACTTCGCGATGGCCTCAGCCTTATTGGCGAAATAATATCCAACATAGGTTCCTATTCTCGAATGAGTCCAACTACTATTGGACGCCTTAGATACCATCTGCAACTTACCGCTATCACTGATATACAGTCTCCATCTTTCCGTTGGCGGATTGGTTCCAGTATAACCACGATAAAATCCACGGAGCACGCTCCATGTATCATTCACTCTTTCAAAGTAAACAAAATTCTTGAGGTCATTACGATATCCTTCATGCCAAAGTTGTATGGGCTTATATTGCTCATGGAAATCAGATGTGTCGGACAGTTGAATGGATGTGAGAGTATCAACGAGTTTGTGCTTTGTAGAATTGTAAGCAATAGGCTTGTACACCCACCAGGACCAAACAGACCAAGTATACGAGAATTCAATAATACGACCGCTGCGAATAGTCATTGAATTTGTGCCATAGAATTTCACAAATTCATCAATATAATGCTTGGAGTGATAAACTCTCGTTGTGCAAGAGATGAAGTCTCTGAAGTTATCATACGTATGGTCTTTATAAGCAGTAAATCCCCTGTTCTTAACATTACCGTATATGTCGGTAACGACCTTGTTTT
>JAFZFM010000108.1 GCA_017555865.1 Bacteroidaceae bacterium | reverse complement strand
GAACTCTTTGTGCGTAAAAAGGAACGCCTGATAATCATTGACAAGATTGGGGATAAACTTACCCCCGAGATCTTGAGTGGGAAAATCGATTTTTCGACAGATATCCCTAAGCTCTCTTCTTCGGCATTGAAGTTCGGTTGTCTGTTCATGGGGCTTGGAATCGGCATGTTGGTTGCCTTTGCCGTTCACTATAATTTCGCTGACTTTGTGGAGAGTTCGTATCAGATAAGAGGTGCTGTGTATGGTTCGTGTGTGCTTCTGTTCGGTGGTCTTGGATTAATTACAGCCTTTATTGTTGAATTGAAACTCGGTAAAAAGAGATAAAAGGCATTGTAGGAGCTTGATGTAGGCGAATATGCCGGTATATTTATAACTGTATAACAAAGAGGCTGGCCCATATCTGTCATAAATGTACATAAAAAATGCACTTCCACCGGAAGTGCATTTTTTATATGAAACCATTCTGTTTAGATTGCAGCTGCAATAGCACCCAACACTGTGATAATGATGATAATGCTGATGAATGACAATACCAAACCTGTGATAGCAAGACCTTTTGGCTGTTTGAAAACACCGATGAATGAGAAAATCAAACCAAGCAACCAAAGAATCCAGTTAATAACGGGGATCCAGCAAAGGATAACGCCAAGGAGTGCGAGCACGAATCCCGCGGTACCAATACCATTAGACTTCTTTTCCATAGTAAATTGTTTTTAAGGGTTAAACTATTTTAATTTTCGTAAAGGTAGTGATTCAACTCTTACTTGTTTATTTATGAGTGTTAAAAAATGTTAATGTTGGAAATATTCTATATTTTAGCCACAATATCAACTGATTTATATGGTTAATATCAATCCATAGATAATAGCAGCAATCAGCAATGCTGTCACTATTGCCATTATAAATCCTGCTGTTGCAAGCCCTTTTGGACATCCGAACAGTCCAATAAATGAAAACAAAGTACCCAGCAGCCATAGAATCCATCCTGGTATCGGTAGCCAGAACAGTATCAGTCCAATCAATGAAAGTACAAATCCGGCAGTTCCTAATCCATTTGTTTTATTTGTCGGTTTTTCCATATTATTGGATTTAATCTATTATCGAATCCCTTAAAACTATAAGCGCTTCAGGCCCCATGTTGAACAGTAAATCTATGATACTCAGGTTAGGGATAAAGCCATTACGTTGTGCAAATACTTGATAGTATTTTTGTGAGGCGTATCCAGTAATATCTGTAACAGCCTTTGGTTCTGCTATGTGGCGTATGTCTGTTATGTTTAAGGAACTGAACTGTGTGCAATCTGTTGTAATCTCTTTTTCAAGTCCCATCAATTCGCACACTACGTTGTGCAGGCGCATATTGAAATCCATAAGAAATCCATCCCGCTCCTCATAAAAATGTGCGAAGTCATCGGCATAATATTCAAAAAACGGACTTTTGCGGTATGCACTTACTATGGCATTCCAGTGCTGGTGTCTCCAATTGCCATGTTCGCTTATTCGGATATCCTTCATGGCTGTTCTGCCACCATCGTGAACAACCGGTATTGTAAGGTTTTGTGTGCCGTTTTCTGTCGCAATTACAGTACGGTTCCTGAACGTCTGTTTTACAAATGGGTCTTCACTTGCTACAAGCAACGTTTCTGCTTTGTATAACTGTGCGTAAAACGGCACAGGAGCAAAATATAGTGGGTGTGAAAGCAAATCCATGGCTTGGTCAATTAAAGCTGCTTACACAGCGGAACAGACGGTTCCAACGAATCTTTCCGTCGAACCATCCACGGTCCTCGTCAAGTGAAAGCCATATGAACAGCGGTTTGCCAACTATATGGTCCTCGGGTACGAATCCCCAGTAACGCGAGTCGGCACTGTTATGGCGGTTGTCGCCCATCATCCAGAAATAGTCCATCTTGAATGTATAGGTGTCGCTTTCAACGCCATTTATGAGAATTATGCCATCCTTAACCTCCAATGTATTGCCTTCGTATGCAACAATCGGTCGTTCGTATATTGCAAGGTTGTCGAGTGTAAGTCTTATGCTTTCACCGCGTTTGGGTATCCAAACCGGTCCATAATTATCGGCAGTCCATCCTGTATTGCCGTTGAGCGGGTATATACCACTTGTATTGTTATTGTCGATTATGCTAATCTCCTTAACCAGTTTCTTGTTGTTCTTGAGTTTGTTGTATGTCTCCTGTGTTAGTGGCAACACGCCTGTATGTTGCAGCATTAAAAGGTCCTCGTTGCTTATTTCGAGTTCACGACGTAGGTTTTCGGGCATTTGTTGTGTCAGTTGCACATAGTAGTTGAACTGTACATTTTCGGGCTGTTTTGTGGCTTTGCCGTCTATGTATATTACTTTATCCTTTATTTCCAGGGTATTGCCGGGAAGGCTCACACAGCGTTTTACATAATTCTCGCGGCGATCAACGGGACGATATACGACTTCGCCGAATACACCCGGGTTATTTTCGATATACCTTTTTCCGTCCTTGTAGAATTTTTCATATATGGCACGTGCCTCGGCCGGTGTCTTGTCATTGGCTGTGATTCCCGGGTTAGCCTGTGCGCCCAATTCATAGCATATTGAGTGGAAATCAATGATTTCTGGGTTTGTTGTTGCCACGTCTCCTGCAGGGTAGTTGAAAACTACAATGTCGCCAAGTTCCACATCTTCTATGCCCGGTACACGTTCATAATCCCATTGTATAGCATCGATGTAGCTTTTACCTCCTGTTATTGGCATTGTGTGCTGTGTGAGGGGCATGCTCAATGGGGTATGGGGTTTGCGTGGGCCGTAATTGATTTTGCTTACGAAAAGGTAGTCACCGACCAAAAGGGATTTTTCGAGTGACGATGTAGGGATTACATAGTTCTGGAAAAAGTACTGATGTACAAAATATACGGCTACAAGGGCAAATACAATCGCGTCCACCCAGCTCATGATCTTTCGCAGTGTGGCATTCTTGTTTTTCTTCCACCATCCCCACGGAACAAAATGTGTCAGGTAGTTGTCTACTATGAATGGTATTACTATTATACCCATCCAACTTCTTACCCAAAAAAGGAAAAGGATATACAGAAAAAGTACTATTGATAGTTTTACAATCTCCTTTCTTATGGGGTTGACTGTGCGGCCGAATATCTTGAGTTCCATTGTGTCGACGTTTAGAAATTAAAAAGATCCTTCATGCCAAGCAGGCCACAGTTCTGGGCTGTGTATTCTGCTGCTAATACCGCACCCAAAGCAAAGCCGCTACGGTTGTGCGCGTCGTGGGTGATTGTTATTGTATCGGCAGGCGAGTCGTATGTTATGGTATGGATACCGGGAACTTCGCCACGGCGCACTGCGTCAATCTGCAGCTCTTTGGGCTGCGCAGTCTGTGGGGCAGGTGTAACAGTTCCATCTGGGTTTGTAAGATTTCCCATCACCCAATTCTCCTTTCGGTCAATGTTTGCAAGAATGCCTTCGGCAAGAGTTATTGCTGTTCCACTTGGCGCGTCAAGTTTATGGATGTGGTGTGTCTCCTCCATCTTTACGCTGTAGCTGTCGAAGTTGTTCATAATCTTTGCAAGATAGCGGTTTACTGCCGAGAAAATGGCTACGCCAAGGCTGAAATTGCTCGACCAAAAGAGTGTTTTTCCATCTTTATCGCATTTTTCACGCATTTCAGCTTCGTGCTGCTGGTACCATCCTGTGCTTCCGCTCACAACCTTTACACCGGCATTCATTGCTGCAATGCAGTTTTCAAAAGCAACGTGTGGGGCTGTGAATTCAATGGCTATATCGGCACTTGCGAATGCTTCACCGTTTATTTCATCACGGTTTGCCACATCTATTATCGAAACAATCTCGTGTCCTCTCTCAAGGGCAATCTTCTCAATCTCCTTGCCCATTTTTCCGTATCCTATAAGAGCTATTTTCATGTTTGTGATTTTATTTCGTTTTTAACAATGTGCGAAGATAGCTAAAAAAAACACTAGTGCTTGCTCTTTTAATATAAAATAACAATAAGGGAGCTATCTTCGTTGTTTCCGAGACGCTCCCTTTTTCGGTCATTTTTATTTTATAAATCTTTTTGAAAGCCATTTGCGAACCGGCTCGTCATATAGTTTAAGACATATCAGTGCAATGCCTATGCTTGCGACGACAACAAGTAACGCTATTTCCCAACATTCCCGCAGGGTATAATGCTTGTTTTCAATGAGCCATGCATAGAATATGTACATTATGGGGTAGTGTATGATGTACAGTGGGTAGGAGATATCTCCCAATAGTTTACTAATTCTTGCTGTCATTCCATTGCATGTTCCGCATGCACCCATCCACACTATAAGTGGAAATACTATGGCAATACATATTACTTCGTATAAACTGTTAAGGCTAGGCTTGCCACTTGATGTAATGTAAGGGAGGGCAAAAAGTGCAACAAGAGCTATGCTGCAAATCCAGAATGCTCCTTTTACTTTTCGTGGTTTGAATGTTCGTGCAAGCAACATTCCCGCAGTGAATGGGAAAAGCATTCTCACCAATCCACCCCAGAAATTGACCTCGTCAATAGTCCAGCCAACTCCCACCATGTCGTACCCCGAAATGTTGCCCACAAAGAACCAGACATGCAATGCTCCAAGAATAAGTGTGAGGGTTGCAAGAGCCTTTGTTGGCAGACGGCGTATGAATATTGCATAAATGATGTTGCCGATATATTCAAAGAAAAGTGACCATGCAGGGCCGTTGAGCGGGAACATCTCTCCATTGCCGCGCACCTCGTATGGCACACCGGGAACAGCCGGAATCATGAACATGGTAAGCAGCATCGCAACCATCACCCAACCGGTAGGAGCAGTGGTACCATCCCATTTTTCAAAACCCACAAAAGCGAATGCCAGCACACCAATCAACGCACCCATCACAAGCATGGGGTGCAGACGTACCAAACGACGCTTGAAGAACTGCCATGTACTCATTTTTGCCCAACGGTCGTCATAGGCATAACTTATAACAAAACCCGATAGAATAAAAAAGAAATCCACAGCAATATGTCCGTGGTTAAGTGTTGTGATAAGTCCGCTACCCACACCGTTTGTTGCCTCGGCAAAAGCAAATCCTTCGAAAATATGATAGAACAGAACCAGGATTGCCGCTACTCCACGCAATCCGTCAAGCAGTTGGTAATGTGGCTTTGTGTCGGCAAAAATTGCCGATGAAATAGTCCCTTTTTGCATTTGTGTCGTTGTTTTTTGTGTTTGTTGCAAATATAATAAAATCTCGGTTATACGCGCGCATTTAAAAATAAATAGTTACTTTTGTAAATTGTAACAGACGGCTTTGTTTGGATAAATCAAAATAAACATAAAATAGATATGGAAAAGAAATTCAAAAGAACTCTTGTGACATCGGCTTTGCCTTACGCAAATGGTCCGGTGCATATTGGTCACCTTGCAGGTGTATATGTGCCTGCCGACATCTACGTACGTTATCTGCGCTTGAAGGGCGAGGATGTGCTGTTTATTGGTGGTAGTGACGAACACGGTGTGCCTGTAACTATCCGCGCAAAGAAAGAGGGTATTACTCCACAGGATGTGGTTGACCGTTATCACAACATTATCAAGGATTCGTTCGAGGGCTTCGGTATCTCGTTCGATGTATATTCACGTACAACATCGCAGACACACCGCGAGTTGGCTTCTGATTTCTTCCGTAAACTCTATGATGAGGGTAAATTTGTAGAGATGGAGAGCGAGCAGTATTACGACGAGGGTGAGCAACAGTTCCTTACCGACCGTAATATACGTGGCGAGTGTCCACGTTGCCATGCAGCCGATGCTTATGGCGACCAATGCGAGAAGTGCGGAGCGACACTTTCTCCCGACGAACTCATCAATCCATATAATGCTGACTCGGGCAACAAACTTGTAAAGCGCAAGACAAGCCACTGGTATTTGCCGCTCGATGCATACCAGCCATGGCTTGAGCAGTGGATCCTTAATGATCACAAGGAGTGGCGCAGCAACGTGTATGGCCAATGCAAGAGCTGGCTCGATACCGGTTTGAAACCACGTGCCGTTACACGCGACCTCAATTGGGGTATTCCTGTGCCCGTAGAAGGTGCCGAGGGTAAGGTTCTTTATGTATGGTTCGACGCACCAATCGGTTACATCAGCAACACAAAGGAACTGTTGCCTGATACTTGGGAGCAGTGGTGGAAGAGCGAGGATACACGCCTTGTACATTTCATTGGTAAGGATAATATCGTGTTCCACTGCATTGTATTCCCGACAATGCTTAAGGCTCATGGCGATTATGTGTTGCCCGACAATGTGCCAAGCAACGAGTTCCTGAATCTTGAAGATGATAAGATTTCGACATCGCGCAACTGGGCTGTATGGTTGAACGAATACCTTGTAGACTTCCCCGGCAAGCAGGATGTGTTGCGCTATGTGCTCACAGCAAACGCCCCTGAGACAAAGGACAACAACTTCACATGGAAAGATTTCCAGGCTCGCAACAACAACGAGCTTGTAGCAGTGTACGGAAACTTTGTAAACCGTGCATTGGTGCTTACAAAGAAGTATTTTGATGGTAAGGTGCCTGCATGTGGCGAACTTACAGAGTATGACAATGCTATTGTTGCCGAATTTGTGGATGTAAAGAGTAAGGTTGAACATCTGCTCGACCAGTATAAGTTCCGTGAGGCACAGAAAGAGGCTATGGAGCTTGCACGTATTGGTAACCGTTATCTTGCCGAGACAGAGCCATGGAAGTTGGCCAAAACCGATATGGGCCGCGTGGCAACAATCCTGAACCTTTCATTGCAGCTTGTTGCAAACCTTTCTATTGTTTTTGAACCATTCTTGCCATTCAGCAGCAAAAAGTTGCGTGAAATGCTTAACCTTGCTTCGTTCGAGTGGACAAGCCTTGGCAGCACATCTTTGCTTGCCGAGGGGCATGAACTTGGCGAGGTTGGACTTTTGTTCGAGAAAATCGAAGATGACGCAATACAGGCGCAGCTCGACCGTCTTGAGCGCATAAAGAAGGAAAATGAAGCTGCCAATTACAAAGCAAATCCAATTCGCCCCGAGTGTACATTTGACGATTTCCTTAAACTGGATCTTCGTGTGGGTACAGTACTTGAGTGTGCAAAGGTTCCCAAGGCCGACAAACTGTTACAGTTCAAGATTGATGATGGTCTTGAGACTCGTACAATCCTGTCGGGTATTGCAAAACATTTCAATCCCGAAGAACTTGTAGGCAAACAGGTTTGCTTTATCGCCAACTTGCCACCACGTACAATGCGTGGTATTGTTAGCGAGGGTATGATTCTGAGTGCCGAGGACAATGAGGGTAGGTTATCTTTGCTCACAGTAACTCCTGCTACAAAGCCAGGTAGCGAAATAAAGTAACGCATAAATTACTGTCGTAAGGAAAGGACTCAAATGCTTGATTTTTTTGAGATCCTTCACTTACGTTCAGGATGACAAAGTGTTGGGCCAGGGAATAATGAGACAATGGTAAAAGACAACGCTTCACATAGTAACTTGAAACATGCTGTCGCAAAGGGGTTCCTTTGGGCCAGGTAATAATGAGAGAATGGTAAAAGACAACACTTCACATAGTAACTTGAAGCATGCTGTTGCAAAGGGGTTCCTTTGGGGCGGCATGAGTAATGCTGTGTGCCAGTTGTTGGGGCTTTTCTTTGGTATATTTATGGCACGCATACTTACGCCCAATGACTATGCGCCTATTGGTATGCTTGCCATTTTTTCTGCCATTGCCGGTTCATTGCAGGACAGCGGTTTTGTTGCAGCCATAGCCAATCGCAAGGAGGTTGGGCACGACGATTATAATGCTGTTTTCTGGTTCAATATCCTTATCTCGTT
This sequence comes from Bacteroidaceae bacterium, assembly GCA_017555865.1. Lineage (GTDB taxonomy): Bacteria > Bacteroidota > Bacteroidia > Bacteroidales > Bacteroidaceae > HGM04593. Next base: position 1,649 of record JAFZFM010000108.1, on the reverse strand, counting down.
ATTCATGTATGGAGTGCTGTATATGTGCGCTCCATTTATAGCCGATTTCTTCAACACACCAATGCTGGTTGATTTGTCGCGATATAATTTCCTTGGTTTTGTTGTTGCCGGTTTCGGCATAGCCCCATCGGCATACCTTTTTCGTGAACTGAAGGTCAAGCAAAAGTCCATAGCGCTCATCCTTTCCATTGCAATATCTGGTAGCGTAGGTGTGGTAATGGCACTTTTGCTGGACGAAGAGTTAAAACCTTGGGGAATCGCAACACAAAGTATTGTGTATGTTCTTGTCCGCACCGTTGTATGTTGGTATTTTACCCCTTGGCGTCCTAGCTTCAAGGTTAATTTCTATCCTTTGAAATATCTGTTCGCGTTCAGTTACAGGTTGCTTATAACAAATATATTCCAGCGTTTCAACTGGAACATATTCTCCTTTATCCTTGGTAAATTCCATCCTCGCGATGTCGGTAACTATACAAAGTCGGCCGAGTGGTTCAATATGGGTAGTGAGGTAGTAAACGGTATGGTAAATGCTGTTGCTCAACCAATGCTTGCCAAGGTTGTTGATGACAATGAAAGGCAGTTGCATGTTTTCCGCAAGATGGTCCGTTTTACTGCATTTGTGGCATTCCCTCTTATGTTGGGACTTTCTCTGGTATCAAGGGAGCTCATTGTGATTGTAATTACCGAAAAGTGGCTCGAAAGTGCGCGGATGTTACAGATACTTGCCGTGTGGGGTGCTTTTATGCCGGTGCAGTCAATGCTTACGAATCTGCTTGTGAGTCGCGGTTGTTCAAGGGTTTTCATGTGGTGTACAATTGTACAGGGATTACTGACACTGTCAATTCTGCTTGCCGTACACTCTTATGGAATATGTCTCATGCTTGTGGTCTATTGCGTCTTCAATGCATTATGGCTTTTTGTGTGGCACCATTTCGTACAAAAGGAGATTCCGGTAACCCTTCCAATGTTTTTGCGCGACATTTTGCCATCGGCGCTTGTTGCGGCAGTTGTAATGTTTATAACAGGTTCTGTAACAGAAGCCTTTATTGATAATAATTATCTGTTGCTTATTGCAAGAGTTGCAATTGCAGCCATGCTGTATGTTGCAACGGCATATATAATGCGCAGTGAGGAACTGCACGAGATTATATGCTTTTTGTTCAAACGTAAAGAGAAACAAGTCTAGTCTATGAAAAAAATCCTTTACGATAATCAGATGTTTACATTCCAGCGTTTTGGCGGAGTTACACGATATTTCGCCGACCTGATGTATAACCTTCCTGCCGATGAGTTTACATCGGCTGTTCCCATGCGTTATTGTGAGAATCACTATGTTACCGAAACCTATGGGAATAAATATGAGAAAATAACATTCCCTTCAAATTACCGCATAAGAAGAAGAATATACCAACTGGTCAACAAGCATATTGCATGGAGGGCTGTCAAATATGACGACTACGACATATTCCATCCAACATATTTCAACCCATACTTTCTCAAGACACTCAACCGTCGTGAGAAGCCTTTTGTGCTTACAGTCCATGACATGACTTTTGAGCGATATCCGCAGGATGTCTTGATATATGACCGTACTATACCTCATAAGAAACGTCTCATAGCCGAGGCCGACCATATCATTGCTGTCAGTG
>JAFZFM010000107.1 GCA_017555865.1 Bacteroidaceae bacterium | reverse complement strand
GTCGGTTGTAATGCTTTTGGCCGTACCTTGCAGTGTTGTCCAGAACTGGAGGTCGTTTGATGACTGCCAGGTTATGGTTGCGCTGGTGGAGTTGGGGGATATTACATTGGTGAGTGTGAGCGTGTTTCCTATGTCGGTATAACTCATTCCAATCTTACCGGCTGTAAGCATCGGGAGTATCTCCACTGTGTTGGAGTAGGCGCTGTTGCCGGCACTGTCGGTAGCCTTGCGGCGGTAATAGTCCGATGTCGTTCCAATGGCAGCGGGTGAAAGGATACTTGAGGATTCACCAGCGATTGTTTCCCAACCTCCGTTTCCTTGCTTTTTCTCCCATGAGTACGTGATTGAACCTTTGAGCGGTATGGCTTCGTATATTGAGTTTATGCTTGCCGGCTTTTCGCCTTGTCCGTACATAATGGAAGGTCCGCTTATCTCTCCAGGGTCGACTTTTGTCATTGCGTGATAGCTGTATTGCAAAGGAAGGCTGTACCACAGCATAGTGGTTGCCTCATCATATGCCTTTGCGTAGAAGCAGAGCTCTACTGTCCCGCTTATGGCGTCGGCAGTACCGCGACGGTAGAACTCGACATGGAGCATTGAGCCGATTGCGGTAACGTTCTTTACGTATCCGGCTGTGTCAATGAATCTATCAAAGCGGAATTCCTCGGCTTGGGGCAAGAACGACAGTGTGTTGCCTTCGACCGTGTATTTTACTTTTGCCTGGTACTTCTGCTTGAAATTGACATTGTTTATTGACTGGCAATCAAGGGAGTATGTCCTGTCACCGCCGGCAAATGTGGCGATGCTCCCCAAAAACAGGATTAATGCAAGTATGATGTTTTTCATATCGGTTATCTTATTTTTTGTCATTACTCAATTGGTTTCAATTCGGGGGTGGTTGGGAGCAGTATCCCCAATGACCCTGTTGCTGGTGTGTAGCTGTACCCCTTGAGCCTTCCTTTACCGTCGGAGATTCCGGTAAGGCGGCCATAGGCATCATATTCATAGTATGTAGCTCTACCGTCATTGCCGTAGTGGGCGGTCACTCCAACGAGTGGCTTGTGTTCATAAACGTCTACCAACGCCGATGTATAGGAGTACAGGGTGGCGCGCTGTGTGGCGGACAAGGCGCCGTCGAGTGGTGCGTTACTGCCGGTGCCGACAAGGGATTTCAATGTGGCGGACGTCATTCCACGTGCCTGTACTATTGGGTATAATCCTCCATACCCCCAAAGAAAGGCTGTGTGCACACCGTTCCTGTCGACAATCTCCGTAGGGTTGCCTTGGATGTCATATGCGGCAACTCGCTGTATGGTGGTGTAGCTGAGTGATGCCGGTGCAGTGTCTGCTGCTACGTTGTCGTCGAGTTGCGCTTTCCTTACCGCCATAGGAATGCGTAGGGCACCCGATGCGGGATATTCGTATTCTGTCATTGCGGTGAGTGTCGCCGGCTCTCCTGCCTTGCCACGTTTGATGGCAGTTCTCAATGGCAGGCTGTAGAGAAGGCGTGCGTCATCATTGATGTGCTCGGTGTCGACGTTCTCGCAGGTACCGTCAGGGGTCACGGTCGTTACGCGGGTGTTGCGCCCGCGGCTGTCGTATGTGAACTGCTTTACCGTTGTAAACGGTGTGTCGGCAAAGTATTCGGTATCACTTACCGCTGTCAGCCTGTAGTCCCCTGTGTAACGTTTGACGGAGTTGGCATAGTTGCCGCTCATGACAATGTATGCGGTGTATGTGGTGTCATGGACTGCATATTCATGATTTGTCTGTCTTACCAGTTCCTTGGTCTTGTTGTAATATTCGATGCTCTTTGTCTTGCCACGTTTGCCGTGGTTGCTGTTGGGCTCACGCAGGATGTTGTTTATGTAGGCCGGTGAATATTGGTAACCGATGTTCCCAAAATCGGAATACTTCTGGTGTACCTGCCCTGTATACTCGTCGGGGTGGGTGTCGTAGTCGTTGTAGCTGTAGACGATATATGAGCCGTCGTTGTACTCCTCGCGTACAGTGGAATATCCTATGTGCTGCTTATCGAGTGAGTTTGACGGGTATTCAAGCAATGGGTTATAGCATTGCAGGTTACCGGTTACCGCGGTGTAGAACTTGGGGAATGTATATACTGTGCCACCTTGGTATGTGTATCGGCGTGACTGGTATCCGCTGTGTGCGTCATGGTCATTGGTGCGCGCAATGCGCACGCCGCCCGTCTCGTCGTTACTGTAGAAAAGGATGCTGTAGGGGTAACAGCCTACAAGATAGGCCACCTGTTCCTCTTCGTTCCCAGGTTGGGTTTCGGGTTGTTCTTCGGGTGCCTGTGTGTTTGTGTGCCCGGCCCTCTTTCTTTTCAAGAGTATCTTTTCGGCCCTGTTTGCCTCGTATTCGAATGTACTGAATCCCTTGGTGGGGTAGGTAATCGTCTTCAGGCATCCCAGGCGACTGTAGTGCCAGTCGGGGTTCTTGGCATCTGTGTCGATGTAGTCATCGTAATAGCTGTCTACTTTGGTCGATGATATTACGTTGTAGCTGTTTCCCTTGCCGTTGTAGAAGCCCCAGAAATCGGTGTCGGCTGTGGATATTGCCGGGTATGGATTTTCCTCATGATACAGCATTGTGTAGTCCCCGATTCCATCGGTGTGCACTTTGGTAAGTATAAGGCGGTTGTCTTCTACTTTGTATGTGAACTCGGTGCGGTGGACCTTGTCGTTGCTGCTGTTCCTTACAGTTATGGCATCAAGTTTCTTGAGCCTCTGTGTAACGCAGTGGTCCTGTTCAATACTTGTTATTGTTGATGGGGCTGCCGGGCGGTCGCAACACTCTTTGAGTGACATTGAAAATTCTATGTCACCACCGTTTTCAATGGAAATTCTTGACAGGTAGGTTGTCTGTACAATGCTTACATTGCGCAAGTGGTCGACACCTGCATCGTCACGGACAGACAAGCCGTTGGCAAAAGTGGTTACAAGAAACGGGTTGTTGGGCGTTGTGGAAGTTATACAGGTGCCTATGTTGCTCTGGACTGTATCGTATTCAAAGGTTACTGCGCGTCCATTGGGTGCCTTTATTCTTGTAAGGTTCCAGGTTACAATGGGATTCCCACTAAGTCCTTTGTTGAACGTGAATACAGAAAGGCCTGTGAGTCTGCCGCTTATGCTGCGCTCCACGGAATTGGTGCGTATATCAAGGTTGTTGCCGCCAAAGGTATATTCGTATCCGTCACCGGTGTGGATGGTGAATCCGCAAAGTTCATTGTTTGAGGGCATTATGGGTGTTATTGTATATGTGCCATGATTGCCTCCGGTGTTGTATACGTGCAACTGCCTTTTGCCGTCGAAGTGGAATGTTCCGTTGTAGCCAAGGAAATTGAAATGGTAGACGTCGGAAGTGGTTTCGCGCCCGTCAATGACGTATTGGCCAAGACCGTCGCTGTTCAGCTCACCGCGTTCGATACCAAGGGCCTCTTCTTCATTGTAGCTGTGTGCCCCCAACAATATTCCCAAGGTGCCGTCATTGCCTATGTGGTCATCGGCTACACCTTTGATTTCGCGTGATACTGCTCCGCCACAATTCAGGAACCAATTGAGTCCCAATATGCCAGTCTGCTTATTGGGTATCAGGCCTTGTGACGAGTAGTTCACGGAAATGGGCAACTCGAAATCGTTGTCCTTGTATGTGTAGACCGGTATGGCTACTGATGCCGAGCCTGTGTACTGGTCTACTGGGTTGGAGCCATAACGGATGAATGCCCACGTCTGGGGTGTGGGGGAGTATGAGAAGATTGTCTCATCAGATTTTGCCTCATTCTCTTGTGCCGATGCTGTCAAGTGGAATACACTGCAGAATAGCAGGCACATTGTGATTGTCCTTAATTCAAGATGTTTCATGGTTTTATTTGAATTTTGTTTATAAAGTTCTGTTGTGATGTTGTTGGCTGGTTCTATGCTGTCTTTATGCCGCCGCACCTGCGCCCGTTGTTGCGCAGTGACCTGTATACGATTCCGCGGAAGGTCTCTTCGTCGAGGTAGAACGATGGTGCGGGTTCTTCGATGATGCTCTCAAGGATGATGTACTTGTAGCGCTTGTTGCAGTCCTTGAGCCTTGCCTTGTAACGACGGTATATCTCCTTGTACATCTCAACCTTGTTCTTGTTGACGATGGGGAGCCGCTTGCCGCGCATGAGCAACGATACAAAGCGTCGGGCATTCTCGAACGTGACGTAGAAGCGTGGGGCGGTGCTCCTTGCCGCGTGTTCAATCACTTCGTTCTGGGTTACGAACGGTCTTGTCTTGCGCAGTTCCTTGAGTGAATTGAAGAAACTGTCGATGATGTCCTGTCGACGTATGTCGCGGACGGTGATGTCAAATGTGTATTCCATACTGCTTTTTATTTTGACTGCAAAAGTATAGACAAAAATGGCTTAAAGATTGCTGTTTTGACATTAATTTATCAACAGCGACATGTTTGGCCGTTGGGATTGGCGTGGTATGGCTTGAGGGTACATTATGGGTTTGACATGTTGCTTTATCTCCTCAGTCACTTTGTGACAGCTCCTCTTAATCTTAAATAAGAGGAGCACTATAGTCTTGTATTCAAATTGTGTTGTATAATCATGATGTTCAATTTTACTATAAGTTTTTAGTTCTCCTCTTGGGGGATTCCTCAGTCACAGCGTGACAGGTAGTGCTCCCCTGTCCTTAGGGGAGCTCCGCGAAGCGGTGAGGGGTTTAACATAGGAGCACTATAGTCTTGTATTCAAATTGTGTTGTATAATCATGATGTTCAATTTTACTATAAGTTTTT
>JAFZFM010000106.1 GCA_017555865.1 Bacteroidaceae bacterium | reverse complement strand
CTCCATTGTCTTGCCAGGATTGTAGCGGAACATCTTTTGCTTTGCACCATCAGTACAGTTATCACCACGAAGCATAGCCAAAGCCGGGTCTGATGTCTGGTATTTATCTTTACGAACTTGAACAACCGTACAACGGCAATTCCAGCCATTGGGAGGGTAATACTTATCCCAAAACGGATCGTTTACAGGCAATGTGGTTTCGTGCAAAAGAGCATGTTCCTCTCTCACTTTATCATCGTTGGCTGTGCGGTATTGTAAGTTATAGCGATCCCCGTCTTGCTCAAAGTCGTGCCATTTAGCAGCCATTAAAGAGGTGCCGACAGCGTGGTTATACTCTGCATATAGGTAGTTATGATTATACTGCTGATTAATCTTTCTTACATCAGCCATAAAGTCGTTAAACGGCTTTATATCACCTTTGTCTGTTAGCATAGACAAACCTATCTCACGCATTGAGTGAAAGGTCTTGAACCCTGAGAAAACAAAGGCATTGTTTTCAAGAGCATAGCGAACTGTTGCCGGGACTTCGTGTGGCAATCCGCTATCAATAGCGGTACTCAGAACACGCAAAGTCTCATTAATTACAGCCCTTGTGGCTGGGTCTTCGAGTTGTATGATGTCAAAGCCTCCATTCTCGTACACCAATGACGCAGCAGCCTCAAAGAGAGTAGCGTCAAACTCAAAAGGAAGCTTCTTATCCGCTAACTGTAGAATATCTTCTTTATATAGTGTCTGCAGGGCGGTCTTAAAAGCTCCGTATTGTTGGCGTAGCCCCACGCCTGTAGTGGGGCTTATCCGAAAAAAGCATCAGGCTGTGTTTTTGCTTTTCGGATTCCTGTTATTTGTACATTGTATTTGTCAATGAAATACTGCGGGTCAATCTCGTAGTATTCCAATAAAACGCGTTCCAATTCTCGCTGTTCGGCAGGGCTGAAAGTGGCAGCATTATCCCACTCAAATGATAGTCCTGCAACAGGGAAACCGTGCTTAACCATAAGAGGTAGTAACTTATCGTTTACGATACAGGCAATGAGGCGTGCATCAGCTGCAACGACATCTTCAAAGATTTCGAGGTGCGTTTCGGATTGCGACAAAGAAGACCCACTATCAATGGTCATTGTTTGCATAAGCGTACCCTTTGACAATTCGCTGTTACACCTATCCACGCGCTTGTCATATACATTGTAAGCATCTCCCCGGCTGCTTTCCTTAATCTCAATATCGGTACCTTCAGGGAAAAGTGCCCAGAACGCTGCACCCATATTGTCAAGAGATTTCTCAATTCGGCTACGTTCTTTTTCGTCTTGAGTGTTGGTGCGGGCTACACGCATAGGAGCACCGAATATTTCGCCGAACATATCCCAAAACGCAAGCATATTCTTTTTGCTTATGCAAGCAGGTGCGCACTTAAATAACAAACCGAGATCACGGGGCTTGCCAACTTCAATGCACCAATTTGCAAAATCACCCTCCTTATAAGTTATACCGTCTTTCGGATCATCAGAAACTTCTCGCAATATAACACCAAATTCTGGGCACACGTGTTTACGGGGTACCAGTTCAACATGGTCGAAGCGCAGACCATCCTCATCTTTAATGACGTCACCCAGCTGAATAAGACTATGCCCCCAGAAACGACTATCGAGAGCGATATCCATAAAGTCGAAAAACCATTCTTTTTTTAACAACGCAGTTGCTTGCTCATTCTCTTTCCCATCTTTGCCAACCAGACGGAACTCCTTTTGCAGGGTTTTGCCCTTACGCTGGCCGATACAGCCCGTTAGGTGCAGATCTACACGACAGTCAGAGTAAATATCGTATAGTATGCCCCTTTTGGGATTGTCAATACCTATAGCCATCTGCCATGCCTGACGCCATGTGGCAACGTCTTTTTTAGTCAAACTATCGGTTTGTTGCATTAGTTGTGCTGTCAGTTTAATACCCTGACGGCTTTTTGCAAATCGTGCTAATCTAACCATTTCGGCTGTGTCCTGTTTGCCTCCAAAGAACTGTTTAATGTTGTTTATAATATCCATTTTAATGCTGTTTAATCGGTTATTAAATGCAGTTTAATAGTCGTACCTGTTTGGTGGCATAGAGCCATAACGGACAGGATTGTTCGCGTCGGTGTTCCCATCGCTACTTACATAAGTAGGCAAGTCTGGTGAAGCTTTGGAGGATTGTACATCACGCAGCCATTTGATGCTATCATTGTATAGACATTCACGCCTTTCGTGCCCCATAGATTGAGGCAAACGGTGTATCATAAGCCACAGCGTTATATTAACGGCACACTGTACAAGCATCGCATTGCGGTCCTCTCCCTCAGCAGAAAAAGCCTTTTCCATATCGTAGCGGTGGCGTGTGTAACTGCTTATCTGTTCCATTGCTGCACGTTCTGCCACAAGGCGGTCATCGGTAAGAGCCGACAACTGTTCCATTTCAAACTCGGTGCAGACACTGCTGTAATCTTCAACTGTCAAAAACATTTCGAATAAATTTTATTGTTTAGGATATGCGATATATATAGCAAGTTTACAAGCGACATCAGGAGTAAAATCCTTCGAAAATCTTTTTGCCCTTATCATTTGTTTAATACCCTGCATTGATACAACGATAGGTTTCCCTTTAAAAACCAATACAAGAAACTTTTTACCATACAATTTGGCATCTTTTTTAGCCTTTTTGATAGCTCGTTTTTTACGCCAATCAAATAGCAATGCTTTAAAATACTTTTTTACCATAATACATTTTTTGCGTTATTTCGTCTGCCGAATGACGGTGTGAAACTATTTATCCTTGTATGCTTCTGCAGATACCAAATCGCACCTTCATCGGCGTCAGGTGCGTCATCGTGTCCTCTCATACCTTTTTCAAAAGCGAGTGTTTGGTCAATACCTGCCTGCATATCCGGGTCGTTTTTTTCATCTTCATTGTAAGTTACAAAACCGCGCTCCCAAAGAGGACTTATCGCCTCTACTCGTTGGAACTTATCGGGCTTCTTTCGCTTATCTCCACTTATGGGCAATTGATAGCCTCTTACATCTCCCTCTCTCCGAAATTCGTCAAGAATTGTATCCTGCATGAAATTTGCCTCCATATACCACTTAATGGCAATATTTTTCTCTAACGACCATTCGTATAGGTCATAAAGCCATCGTACCATCTCTGCAACGCTACACTGACGGACAAATGCTTTGATATGCCACAGTTGTGAACCTGTCTTGCCCCAAAGTTTGGCGGCTTTATAGTCATTCTTTGTAGTACCTTTAAATGAAGGGTCGATATAGAGGACAAATTCCTCAAACTTTTTGAGTTCTGGAAGCTTTCCCCATTTAATCCAATCCTGACGGAATACGGCACCCTCTGTTATCGGATTGTTCATATACTCTTTTTGAAACGACCTGTAACCCTGGAAGCGTTCAATGGCTTTAACTTCGTCGGGG
>JAFZFM010000105.1 GCA_017555865.1 Bacteroidaceae bacterium | reverse complement strand
TGACAGCAACGCGGGTGTTTCAAATCTCCTCAGTCACTACGTGACAGCCAATTGCTCCCCTGCCCTTAGGGGAGCTCCGCGAAGCGGTGAGGGGTTAAAACAGAGGAGCACTAAGATAGTTAAATCAAAAGACTTGAGTCCTCCTCTGTTTATAGAGGAGGTGGCGGCGAAGCCGACGGAGGAGTCCAAAACTGGGGAGGGTCGGGGTGAGGCCGTTTTCCCTCCCTACTGGGGAGGGCAGGGGTGGGGCCCTGACATGTAGATATAATGTACATCTCCAACGATTAAGCCGTCTTATAAACTTTTAATACAAGAAACCAAATGCCCAAAGCGGGATTACATTCATATAGCCATATTCAATATCATCCTTGACAATAAAGGCTTTCTCCACACCTTGTATCTGTTTTTGTTTCTTGTTCTTACCACCCACCTCAAATGTATATTCCCCAATTTTGAAATCGGCAACTGATGAAGACATTACGTCATACTTTGGACTGACAGCTGCCAGGAAGACGGTTTCACGCAAATTGCCGACATCGGGCACACTATCGCTCAACGCATAAGCCAAGTGCGTATTACCAAGGTAAATCTTGTCAACTTTACCCAACGAACTTACACCAAAACTGTCATCACGCAAAATCTGTACCATGTGCGATTTCTCAAGCAACAATACAAGATCACTCACTGATGTACGATGACACTCAAGGTCGCGCCCCAGCTTTGAATAATTCGGTTTAAATGGTACACTTTGTGCAATGACATACATCAGTCGCTTGAGTTTTGCAATAGTTGTAAAAGAGAGGTCTGCAAATTTTGGAATATCAACCTCAAGCACCTGGTTCACTATTTGCTGCAGACGGGTATGGCTGTCCCTTTGCGCGAAAAAAGGATAATATCCTCCTTTCATATATTCCTTGAATAGTGCAATTGGGCGATGCTCTTTTGTTGGAAATTCTATGCGATGTGCCAATATATCTTCAAGCGAATAAACAGGCATTTCAATACCATGTGCCAACAATAGATACTCACGGAAAGATAAACCATACATTGTATATTCTAATTGACGACGGCTCAAATCGGCGCTACCACGGCGAATATCAAGAATTGACGAACCTGTGTACACAACTTTCAGTTGAGTATAAGTGTCATAGATATTCTTCAGCTCTACCGACCAATTTGCATAACGGTGCACTTCGTCAATATAAAGTGTACGGCCACCATTTTTGTAGAATGTATCGGCAAGTTCCACCAATGTATGCGATGTAAACCATAAATCGTCGGCTGTAACATACAATGCAGTTGCCGTGTTGTCGTATAACTTTATGTGTTGCAGGAGCAAAGTTGTCTTTCCGACACCGCGTGCTCCCACTATGGCAACCATGCGGTCATCCCAAGCAATCTCATCATGTACATTACGCACATAATCGGTTGCAACCTCCGAAATCTTAGCTCGCGACTTTTCAAATAGCCTATCCATAGAATTTGTCATTTACAAACAGCACAAAAATAACAAAACTGTTGGTTAAAAACAACATTTTTGCAAAAAAATGTCGGTTGAGCGTTGAAAAGTTTAAGAAGCTGTTTAAATTTATATCGTTAAGTTTTTTATAGAGCAAAAATAGGGTGTTTTATTATTTTTTGTAGGACGCGTAGCGGGCTACGTAACCGAGAAAAAGAAGAAAACAGACATTTTTGAATATAAAAAAACAACGAAACAGCGACTTATAGTATAAGAAAAACTTTTTTTAGAAATTTAAACAGCTTCTAACTATCCCTAGAAAAGTTTGACACTTTTTAGAGCGGTTAACTAATAGAGTTTACATTACAACTGAAACGGTTTACAGCAATTCATTTGGTGAACTGTTTTTTCGTCCCCTTGGGTTTGACAACCGACGCATGAGCGAGGGCAGAATCAAACTCGTTTGAATTATGCCGAGCGAAAAGGAGGAAAACGAAGTTAACCCAAGGGTGCTGAGGATGGGGATTTATAATCCCCTAATAAAAGTATTTATTATTTCGGGGCACAGACGTTGCTCAACAGCAGACGCTCATAGAGCTGGCTGTTTATCTGACGTTCAAGTTCGTGTTTGGTCCAAGCATTGTTTACAGCCTCCAATTGATAATACTCACGTTTATACTCATCAGGTATAGATATAAGCAGTTTATATTGTGACCAGTTCAATTGCGAACACACTGTATTCGCAATTGGATAGATGCGATAGAATTGTCGGCACATTTCCAACTGTCGCACCGAGAAACCGCTACCATATTCAGGCTCCAACTTCTTTGCAAGATTCTTCAATAAGTATGCGCCATAGTCAGCACGTTCCTTACCTTTCTGTTCCTCCTCTTGTATGCGACGACCAATCTTCCAGTACATCTGCACACGACTGAAGTCCACGCTACGGACAGCATTCTGTCTTGCAGATGTGATTATCTCGCGCACCTCATTGTAAAGGCCATTAATATCTTGCATCTCTTGCATACGCCCTATGTTTACATATTCTTATGTAAATATAGCAATTATTTAAGCGAAAAGCAAGTAATAACAAATAAGAATTTGTTTAGTGGTCATTTTCGTCCCCTTGGGTTTAAACCGACGCAGCGAGCGAGAGTAGAGTCAAGTTTACTTGAACTATGCCAAGCCGCAAGGAGGAAAACGAAGTTAACCCAAGGGTGCTGAGGTTGGGGATTTATAATCCCTAATAAAAGTATTTATTATTTCGGGTCGCAGACCCTGATACTCGATTACTGCGGATGGAACATCCGCCGTGACGGGGTGTGTCATCCCGAACTTAATGTGAGGGATCTCCGATAAAATGACATAGAGATATCTCACATACGTTCGATATGACATCATTATTATTGTTCGTCCCCTTGGATTTGAAATCCAAGGGTGCTGAGATGGGGATTTATAATCCCCTGATAAAAGTATTTATTGTTTCGGGTCGCAGACCCTGATACTCGATTACTGCGGATTACAAATCCGCCGTGACGGGAGAAAAACTTTTTTTAGAAATTTAAACAGCTTCTAAAACAACTTCTAATTTTCGCCTTCGGCTAAGCGTCGAATAGCTTCTACCTCATTCACGAGTTGCTCCTGTGAAGGCAGATACAGTTGATACTGACTGGCAAGAATTGCGGTATTGTGTTCGGGCAATGTCATCTTTACTGCCGTATCGTTCTTTGCCGTGCAGAGCAAAATGCCGATGGTAGGATTCTCCTCGGGAAGTTTCTCCATGCGATCGTAGTAGTTGACATACATCTGCAATTGTCCCAGATCCTGATGCGTGAGCTTGCCTGTCTTTAATTCCACTACAACAAAGCAGCGCAGCAGACGGTTGTAGAACACAAGGTCGGCAAAGAACTCATCATCCTCAATTAGGATTCTTTTCTGACGGGCTACAAATGTAAAACCGTTACCAAGTTCAAGCAGGAATTTCTGCAAATGGGTTATCAACGCCTGCTCCAAATCCTTTTCGTAATATTCCGCTTTGCGCTCTAATCCGAGGAACTCCAGCACCATCGGATCTTTGATAATTTCCTGCGGTTGATGCGGAATACGCTCCTTGCGGGCCACTGCCAACACACTTTCCTTGTCGTTGCTCAACAGCAGACGCTCGTAGAGTTGGCTGTTTATCTGACGCTCCAATTCGCGTTTGGTCCAAGCATTGTTTACAGCCTCCAATTGATAATACTCACGTTTATACTCATCAGGTATAGATATAAGCAGTTTATATTGTGACCAGTTCAATTGCGAACACACTGTAT
>JAFZFM010000005.1 GCA_017555865.1 Bacteroidaceae bacterium | reverse complement strand
CCAGGCTTTTGTTATACTCATGAAAATCACGATATATATTACCTATTTGAACATACAAAAGTCCAGCTAGATAACCATTATTCAATTCTTCTAGTAAGGTTTCTGCTTTTATGTATGCAATTATAGCCGAAGAATAATCTTCATTATTACATAATATGCGACCATAATAATAAAGAGATAAAAATTTATACCTAACATTACCTGAATCTTCATAATAATCTTTAGCTTCACTGATTAGTTTGAGGTCTCTTTCATCAATAAAGTTCTTATCTTTTGCCTGCGCATATAATACAGCATATTTTGCCTTCTCCTCTTTACTTGACAGTTCTTCGGTATCAATCCTCTCCAGAACTGCCAATGCACTGTCAGGTCTTTCTTCTATGTACGACTCAACCTGGGACAACATTTCCCAATGCTTGGAATGCTGACTACAAGCCACCAGAAAGAGTGCAAGAATGATGATAGATATATATTGCTTCATATATTTTTTGCCTTGATTTTCAGCAAAGATACTTTATTTATCTTGAAAAGATGTTGGCAAGCAAGTAAAATAATCAAATTTGAATATCGGGATTAAGTGATATAAAGATATCGTGCTGTTCTATTGGGAACAGCACGATATACTGAATATGAATGTTGAATTGTCATTTATTGATGAAACCACGTTCAAGGTCCTGTGAAACATTTATCATAAAGTCGCCCATGCGCTCATAGGTATTCATCAAATCCATGTAATAGACACTTGTCTGGTAGTTCTTGCCGCCATTGTCTATCTCCTCAATCATTGTATCCCTGAAGTTGTTTCTCAAAGTATTCAGGCGCTCTTCGGCATTATATGCGTTAGTAATATCGGTGAGTTCACCCTTATGTGCGGCTGCAAGGTTAGCAATCATTACATCATATGCTGCCAGAACAGCGTCGGCCATTATGTTGAGATTCTTAATGGCTTCGGAATCAAATTTCTTCTTGTGGATATTCTTTCTCGATAAAATTCGGCTAATTGTTTCACCTGAATCACCCAAAGATTCCAGTTCTCCTATTATCTTGTACATTGCCTTTATCTTTAGCGATGTTCCTTCACTAATCTCCTCGGCTGAAACACCATTGAGAAATGCTGCTATTTCGTACTCGATACGGTCGGAAATCTCCTCATACTTTACAAGTTTCTCCCTTAACGCTTCGAATTTGTCACTATCGCTCTCGTTTATGGCTTCTTTTGTATATACAGCTCCATTCTTTGAAATTTGAGCAAAATGAACAATCTCGTCAAAAGCCTGTTCTACCGACAATTCGGGAGTTGCAAGAGGACCTGCCGAAATATATTTGAGTTTGAATACCTCTTTGTCCTGATTCTTGGGTGCGCGTATAATCAAACAGACAGCCTTTGCAATCCATTTAATAAACCACACCAGCAGAAGTGTATTGATTAAGTTGAACAAAGTATGCAGCATAGACAAGCCGTATAAAGCAGCTGCACCTTCGGCCGATTCAGAAACCGCAACTACGAAACCTTCTGCTGCAGGATTTGGCAAGCCAAAGAGATGTTCTGTTATATAGCCAACCAATTTGAGGAAGGGATTAAAGAGAAGCAATGCCCAAAGTACACCAAATACATTGAATATTGTATGCGACATTGCAGCACGCTTTGCCTGAGTGTTTCCGACAGAGGCTGCAATATTTGCAGTAATTGTTGTACCGATGTTTTCACCCAGAACCATCGCACACGCCATATTGAATGGAATCCATCCCATACTAAGCATAATAAGCGTAATGGCCATGGTTGCCGATGATGACTGAAGAACAAGTGTCAACACGGTTCCGAATACAAGGAACAGCAGTACCGAGCCAAAGCCATAAGATGCCCACGATGTTACAAATTCAAGTACCTCGGGAGTTTGGCGAAGATCGGGGACAGAGTCCTTCATGAATGAAAGTCCAAGGAAGAGCAGACTGAAGCCAACAATAAGTTCACCAATATTCTTGCGGTTATCTTTCTTTGAATTGGAAAAAAGGAAACCGAAAAGCATAAGAGGTACAGCCAGGATTGAAATATCGGCCTTGAATCCTAACCAAGAGACCATCCATGCAGTCACTGTGGTGCCGATATTTGCACCCATGATCACACCAATTGCCTGAACGAGCGTGAGCAGACCTGCATTCACAAAACTGACAACCATGACGGTTGTTGCCGATGAAGATTGTATAATAGAGGTAATACCCAAACCGGTCATTACACCCTTGAACGAATTGGATGTCATGGCCGACAGGAATCCACGCAATTTATCTCCTGCTGCTTTTTGCAGACCGGAGCTCATAAGGTTCATACCATACAGGAACATTCCCAATGCTCCCAATAATGTAAAAATTTGTAATATATCCATAATTTTGTTATTTGTATGTTGCAAAGAAAATGCATTGATGTTTCAAAAATGTTACAAAAAAATTAGGCTTTAGTTAAATGCTCATTGAGTATAGTCTGCAAGTAAAATCTAAAAACAGACAAATTGTTACATTTTCATTAAATCTCACACTGCGTGGTAACAGGAACAATAATTCTACTTACCTTTGCAATTATAATAATAAAGGGTATATGGCAACAGAACGTATATTGATAGTTGACGACGAAGAGACCTTATGCGAGGTCCTTCAACTCAACCTTGAGAACGAAGGTTACGATGTGGATATTGCATTCAGTGCCGAACAGGCTTTGGCGCTTGACCTGAAACAATACTCACTCATTATTCTTGATATAATGATGGGTGAGATAAGCGGAATAAAGATGGCAAAGATGATGAAAGCAGATGTAACAACGGCCGATATTCCAATTATTTTCTGCACCGCACGCGACAGTGAGGATGATATGATCATGGGACTGAATATTGGTGCCGATGATTATATAATGAAGCCGTACACCATACGCAATGTTATTGCCCGCGTAAAAAGTGTATTGCGCAGAACATACGGGTACAAGAACAATACAAATTCTGTAACAGAAACTGCAAAGGAGAACACTCTGCAAGTCGAGGGGCTGATACTCGACCTTGAGTTCAAGACATGCACTGTAGACGGCTGTGAGGTAAAACTTGCAAAAAAAGAATTTGAACTGCTTGCATACCTGATTTCGCACCGCGGCAAGATATGCTCACGCGAACAGATTTTAAGCCGTGTCTGGAGCAACGAGGTCGTTGTACTCGACCGCACGATAGACGTCAACATAACCCGTCTGCGCACAAAGATAGGCAATTATGGTTCATACATTGTAACACGTTCAGGTTTCGGTTATGGCTTCCGTGATTAAACTTTCATACCACAGGCGACTGTTCTTGATGTTGCTTGCATTTGCGTGGACAATAGTAGTATGCTTTATTGGATTCCAGTATTTCCGTGAAAAGCAATACAAATCGGATTTTCTGAACGCAAAATTGCAATTGTACAATACCAACATATTAAAAGGTCTGGAAAGCGGGGAGGCTTACGAGGAATATATCAAGAATATTGAAAAGCCTTTTGAAGAACTGCGCGTTTCAATCATTACACTTGATGGAACTGTTGTCTATGACAATATGCTCTCAACGGACTCACTCGACAACCACCGTATGCGTCCCGAGGTTTCAAGTGCATTGAAAAACGGTTCGGCATACAATATAAGCCGACATTCGACAAGTGACGGGCGCGCATATTTCTATTCGGCTACACGTGGTGACAGAATAGTCGTACGTACTGCAATTCCTTATTCAGCCACACTTCAGGAACTGTTGCGCGCCGATTGGAATTTTCTTGGAATAATGATTGCGGTAAGTCTTACAATGAGCACACTGGCTTTTTTTGCAACGCGCAGATTGGGCAAGAACATTGAGCGCCTTAACCGTTTTGCAGCAAAAGCCGAGAAAGGGGAGTCTTTTGACGAGGAAGAGGCTTTTCCTAGAGATGAACTGGGTTCCATATCAAACCACATTGTAAAGCTATATGCCCAATGGCAAAAAAGTATAAAGGACAGGGATATTGCATACGAAACAGCTTTGCGCGAGGAGCAGGAGAAGATACGTATTAAGCGCCAGCTCACCAACAATATAAATCATGAACTCAAGACACCTGTAGCCTCAATGCAGGTGTGTCTTGAAACATTGCTTTCCGGGATAGATCTCAGTGAGGAAAAACGTCAGGAACTCATAGGGCGGTGTTATACCAATAATGAACGTCTGCGCCGTTTGTTGTGTGATGTATCACTGATTACACGAATGGAAGACGGTAGCCAACTTATAGGCAAAGAGCCGGTTTCGATCAACAATATAATAAATGAGATTTCAGATGAACTGATGATTATGCCCGATGAAGAGCGTTTTACTTTGCATGCAGCTTTCAATGAGGAGATAACAATTGAGGGAAACACATCGTTGATAGGCTCGATATTCCGCAACCTTACCGAGAATTCCATAGCCTATTCCGGCGGCAAGAATATATACATATATTTGATAGAAAATGATACAAAGTACTGCAAAATACGTTTTGAAGACGACGGTTGCGGTGTTGAAGAAAAGCAGTTGCCACGCCTGTTCGAGAGATTCTACCGTATTGATAAAGGACGTTCCCGCCGCATGGGAGGAACTGGGCTTGGACTTGCCATTGTGAAACATGCCGTCCAGTTCCATGGAGGAACAATAACTGCAACAAACAGGCCGGGTGGTGGATTGAGATTCGATTTTACACTCGGCAAAACATCCGACAGCAATACATAAAACATTTATATAATCAATATGCGCCGTGAGTTCTCACGGCGCATATTGATTATATAGTATACAAATCAGATCAATCCTCTTGCACGCAACAGAGCTGCAGGGTTAGGATCTGCACCACGGAAACGACGATACTCACGCATTGGTTCCTTGCTTCCGCCCATCTCAACCAACTGCTTGAAACTTGCAGCGGTAGCAGGGTCAAATACACCCTTCTCCATGAACAACTCAAATGCGTCACAGTCAAGAACCTCGGCCCAAAGATATGCATAGTAACCTACAGCATATCCACCACCGAATACGTGTGCAAAGTTGGTACTGCGGTAACGGTATTCAATTTCAGGAATAAAGCCAAGTTCGGCACGCAGTTCCTTCTCATACTCGTTACAATCGAAGTTCTCATAATCGGCAACAAGGTGCATTTTCATATCAAGCAATGCAGCTGCAACAAGTTCTGTTGTCTCAAAACCAAGATTGAAATGTGAACTTTTCTGCATTTTTGCAATAAGGGAGTCGGGGATAGCTTCACCTGTGATATAGTGCTTTGCATATGTAGGCATTACATCGGGGTGAACCGACCACTTCTCGTTAATCTGCGAAAAGAGCTCTACGAAGTCATGCTTCACATTTGTTCCGCTCACACTGGGGTAGTGTGCCTGAGTCAACATCCCATGCAATGCATGACCGAACTCATGGAACAAGGTGCGTGTCTCATCAATGTTGAGCAGTGCTGGTGTATCGCCCTGAGGTGCTGTAAAGTTGCACACGTTTACAACCATTGGACGAACATTCTCACCGCAAAGGTTCTTTTGGTTTACAAAATTTGTCATCCATGCACCCTGGCGTTTTGAAGCACGGGGGAAGAAATCGGTATAGAAAAGACTCAAGTGATTGCCTTCGCTGTCAAGTACCTCATAAACACTTACTTCGGGGTGATATACGGGAATATCATCTCGTTTTACAAACTGTACTCCGTATAGTTTTGTGGCACAGTCAAAAGCGCCTTGCAACACATTCTCAAGCTTGAAATATGGAGTAATGACCTCGTCGTTGAGAGCATACTTCTCCTTGCGTAGTTTTTCTGTATAATAGAACCAGTCCCAACCCTCGATCTTTATGCCGGCATTTTCGCGGTCGGCAATCTTCTGCAACTCGGCACGCTCTTCTTTGGCACGGTTTACCGCAGGCTCCCAAATGCTGTTAAGAAGTGCAAGAGCAGCCTCAGGAGTCTTGGCCATCTTTTCGTCAAGAACAAAATGGGCAAATGTCTCGAAACCGAGCAGTTTTGCCTTCTGCTGGCGCAACTGGAGTATTTCTGTTATAATTGCCTTGTTGTCGTTCTCGTTATTGTTGTCGCCACGACCGTAATATGCAAGATATACCTGCTTACGCAACTCGCGGTTGTCGGCATACTGCAGGAATGGTATACAACTTGGCTTGTCGAGTGTGAACACCCAGCTTTTCCCATCCTCGCTTGCAGCGGCATCTATAACACTCTGGGGAAGTCCGGCAAGATCCTTGACATCGGTAATGACAAGCTTGAAAGCCTTGTTGTCGGCCAACAGGTTTGTACTGAACTTGATGGATGCCAGTCCTAGCTTTGTGTCAATATCGAGCAACGCAGCCTTATCAGCTTCATTCAACAGGGCACCACCACGAACAAAACTCATATAGTAGTTCTCAAGAACAATGCTCTGCTCCTCGTTAAGACCAAGCGTCTCCTTTGAATCGTAAAGGGTACGGATACGGTTGAAAAGAGTGTCGTTCATATACACATAACCGCTCAGCTCTGTCATTTTGGGTACAACATAGTTCTCGATCTCGGTCATCAGTTCTGTATTGTCACTTTCGTTAAGTGTGAAGAATAGTGATGACACCTTATCAAGAGTCTTTCCACTCATCTCAAGCGCGTCGATGGTGTTTGCAAATGTTGGAGCATCCTGATTCTCTATAATAGCCTTGATGTCGGTGCGTTTCTCGGCAAAACCACGATCAAAAGCCTCCTTGTAGTCATTGGCATTCATTGTGCCGAACTCGGGAGCGCCGAACGGAGCGTTGCTCTCCCTAAGAATACTGTTCTTTTCTGCATTGTTGCATGCAACCTGTGTCAGCATAATCAATAATGTAAAAAGTGAATAAACTAATTTTCTCATTTTGTCACACATGTTTAATAATCCTTGTTTCGGGCGAAGATACAAAAAAAGGGTAAGGCCACAAAGTGACAAGCGTAAAAGTAAAAGCTTTTTTAAATGGTTTTAGGAGCACTTTAGTTCGTTTATTCAATCATTTTATTGTAACTTTGCGGCCGTAAATAAAAAACAGATATAAAAAATCAATAATATGTCAAAGTATTTAGTAGAAGACACACGAAAGGTTACTACGCACCGTTTTATTGAAATGAAGCGCAAAGGTGAGAAAATTGCAATGCTCACTGCATACGATTATACAACAGCCTCAATCCTTGATAATGCAGGAATCGACGCCATGCTTGTTGGCGACTCTGCATCAAACGTCATGGCCGGTAATGTCACAACACTTCCCATCACACTCGACCAAATGATTTACCATGCAAAGGGCGTTGTACGTGGAGTAAAACGCGCATTGGTTGTTGTTGACATGCCATTCGGTACATACCAGGTCAATCCCGACGAGGCTGTAAAGAATGCCATCCGTATTATGAAGGAGACTCATGCCGATGCCTTGAAGCTTGAGGGCGGTGAGGAGATTCTCCCATCTGTACGCCGTATTCTTGACGCTGGTATCCCCATCATGGCACACCTTGGTCTTACACCACAGAGCATAAACAAGTTCGGAACATACGCTGTACGTGCTAAAGACGAGGCTGAAGCAGAAAAATTGCGCCGTGATGCAAAATTGCTTGAGGAGGCAGGTTGTTTTGCTCTTGTACTTGAAAAGATACCTTCAAAGCTTGGCAAGCAGGTTGCCGAGGAGTTGACAATTCCTGTTATAGGTATCGGCGCAGGAAACGATGTAGACGGTCAGATTCTTGTATATGCCGACATGCTTGGTATGACAGCAGACTTTGCGCCACGATTCCTTCGTCGTTACGCCGACTTGAACACCATAATCACCGACGCTGTTGGCAGCTATGTGACAGATGTAAAGAGCCGTGACTTCCCCAACGAAAAAGAGCAGTATTGATTCCTTGATACATAGCATAAAAAAACCGGACTTTGAAGTCCGGTTTTTTTATGCTATGTAATTGGTTATTAGCAAATATAGTGTGAGCTGATTGACTGGTTGTCAAGTACACACTTGATAGCCTCGGCAAAACCTGGAGCTACAGAAAGCTGCTTAACCTTAGGACAGCCCTTGCCATAAGGGATACTGTTTGTAAATACAATCTCAGTCATCTTTGACTCACGTACACGCTCCGAAGCGTTACCCGACATGATACAGTGTGAAGCAATTGCACGAACTGACTTGGCACCGTTATCCATCATAAGGTCTGCTGCCTTTGAAATGGTACCTGCTGTATCAACGATATCGTCAACAAGAATAACGTTCTTACCCTGAACATCACCGATAATCTGCATTGACTCAACTACGTTTGCCTTTGCACGTGTCTTGTGGCAAAGTACAAGGGGTACACCAAGACATTTTGCGTATGCACTTGCACGTTTTGAACCACCTACGTCGGGAGTTGCAATTACAAGATCATCGAGGTTGAGAGAGTTGATGTATGGAACGAACACCATTGAAGCATAAAGGTGGTCAACTGGAATATCGAAGAAACCCTGAATCTGGTCGGCATGCAAGTCCATTGTAATGATACGGCTTACACCTGCTACGCTCAAAAGATCGGCAACAAGCTTTGCACCAATTGAAACACGTGGTTTGTCCTTGCGGTCCTGACGTGCCCAACCGAAGTAAGGCATAACTGCGATAATGCTTTTTGCCGAAGCACGCTTAGCTGCGTCAACCATAAGCAACAGCTCCATAAGGTTGTCCGAATTTGGGAATGTTGACTGTACAAGGAACACGTTCTTGCCACGGATTGACTCTTCGAATGAAACGGCAAATTCACCGTCGGCAAAATAAGTTGTGTTCATCTGGCCAAGTTCGCAACCAAGTTCTTTGCAAATCTCTTCAGCGAGGTAACGTGATTTTGTACCTGCAAAAACCATGTAGGGAGTATTGTTCATAATACTGTCTTTAATTAGTTTGTTATATAGTTTATTCTTTTTTTTCTCTTAAAGTTTGTCTACGACCTTCTTGATTCTCTTGAAGCGGTCAATAATACCTGTATAGTCGGTAGAGCGGCATGAATCGAAGTTGTCCCAAATGAGTTCATTGAGAACAACACCACCGAATCCGTAATTTGTCAGACGCTTGAGGTTCGCCTCGTCAATATCACCGAATGCCCATGTATTCTTGTTTATCATTTTCTTGCCGATTTCGTTAAGTTCGGCACTCTGATAGAATGTACGACCAAGTGGACCGAAACATACTATATCGTATGTCTCGCGCAAATCCTTAAGATGTTGCAGGTTACTTGCATAACCTACCATCTTGCCCTTTTCATGTCCTTGAGGTGGTGTTGATCCGAGTGAAAAAAGTGTTCCTGCAAGATTATACTCCTGCATGAGTCGGATATTGCAGGAAAATATGCGTTTATGATATTTTTTGGGTATAAGACTCAATAACCTCTCCACAAACTGTGGGTGAGGGTATTCCTTATAGAGGAAAAGGCAGTCGAGTCCTTCGTCAAAAAGGCGTGTTATTATCTTGTCCTCTTCAATAAAGAATGTAGGTCTTGTGGCTACGGCCAATTTCATATTTACTATTTTATTGATAACTTGTATTCTGTCTGCAAAATTAATAAATTTTATATTAACAACATCGAATATAAAAGATATTTATTGCTTGCCGATAATTTTAATCGTCCAAAAACAGACTTCTGTTACAAACATAAGCAAAAAAATAGAGAAAAACCATTTTTTACTGCTATTTATAAAAACAGATTCCATTTTCCATAAGTTTTGTGTCTGCTTATAAAAACGGCAAGCCAACTTTGCGTTGGCTTGCCGAAATATTTAAGTATGCATTTCATATATTATTCCTCGTCGAGGTAACGCTTTGCAAGGGCTCCAAACTCCTCAATACGTCTGTCGCGAAGGAATGGCCACCACTGGCGCACCGTCTCACTACGTTTCAGGCTGACCTCAATGACTTCGCACTGCTCCTGTTCTCCAAAATCAGCAATGAATTCTCCCTGAGGACCTGCAACAAAGCTATGTCCCCAGAACTGGATTCCGTTTGTAACTCCGGAGGGGTCGGGTTCATGTCCGCAACGGTTCACAGCAATAACAGGCAAGCCGTTTGCTACAGCATGTCCGCGTTGCACTGTCTGCCATGCACCAAGCTGACGCGCCTTCTCTTCGGGTGTATCGGTGCTCTCCCAACCAATCGCCGTGGGGTAGATGAGAATATCTGCTCCACGCAATGCCATAAGACGGGCACCTTCGGGATACCACTGGTCCCAGCACACCTGTACTCCCAACATACCCAATGAGGTACGAATGGGGCGGAAACCTATATCTCCCGGTGTAAAATAGAACTTCTCATAGTACGCAGGGTCATCGGGGATATGCATTTTCCTGTATTTGCCTGCAACGCTTCCATCGCTGTCAAAAACTACAGCTGTGTTATGATACAAGCCTTTTGCCCTTGCCTCGAAAAGCGAAGTTACAAGAACTACACCACATTCGGCGGCAACTTTACCATAGAACTCGGTAGATGGACCGGGAATAGGCTCGGCGTATGAGAAATTATCGGTAGACTCTACCTGGCAGAAGTATGGTGAGTTATGCAGTTCCTGCAACACTACAAGCTGCGCACCTTTTTCAGCAACCTCTTTTATACAGGCGGCAAGTTTCTTTTTATTGCTTTCCACATCGGTTCCAATACTCTGCTGGATTATTCCTACTTTTATAGTATCCATAATTTCAAGAACTTTATAGTTTTAATAACCACGTTCAGCCTTAGGATACTGCATTGTGACACAATGCAGCGAACCATGCTGTTTGATTAGTGCACGACAATCTATACCAACGACATCGCGACCGGGGAACGCCTCCTTTATTACAGCCTCTGCACGCTTGTCATTTTCGGGTTGCGCGTAAGTGGGATATAACACAGCACCATTGATTACAAGGAAATTTGCATAGGTTGCAGGCAAGCGCTCTCCATCCTCGTCGTATATAGGCTGTGGAGAGGGGAGTGCAAGCATACGATAAGGATTACCGTCGGCTGTACGTAGTTCCGAGATCTGTTTTTCCATTGCTGCAAGTTCCTTGTATTGTTCGTCCTCAACATCGGTACATTGCATATATACAATGGTATCATTTGGGGCAAGTCGTGCTATTGTATCGACATGTCCGTCAGTGTCATCACCAATAAGATTTCCGTAATCGAGCCAAAGCACACGGTTTACATGCAACATTTTCTTTAGAGAATTCTCTATTTCATTCTGCGTCATTGGCTGGTTACGGTGTGGTGCCAACAAACAGATACTTGTTGTGAGCAGTGTTCCGCGACCGTCGCTCTCAATAGAACCACCCTCCAAGACAAGACTGTTGCAATCCTCATATTCGCCTTTTACAATGCCGGCATCGTAGAGTTTTCCGTTTATTGCATTGTCTAGCGAAGCCTCGAACTTACGTCCCCAACCATTAAAGCAGAAGTCAACATAATGGGGAACATTGTCGCCAAGCAATGTTATGAAGGCATGGTCACGCGCCCAAGTGTCATTGGTCTGGCACTCGAACATAGTCACATTATCCATTCTTACACCACCGGCCTCCAATGTCGCACGTACTGCATTTACATCGGGAGCAACAACCAACAGTGGCTGACGCGAACTGACAGCCTTTGCAATTTCAAGGAAACATGCCTCGACTTCGGGGAGCATGTAGTTCCAGTCGGTATTTTCATGCGGCCATGTAAGCTGCACCATCTGCTGTTTGTTCCACTCGGCAGGCAGAAAGAGTTGTCGTTTTTGCGGCTCCATTACTGCTGAACGACTTTACGTTTGCGGTCAAAGAAAGGATTCTTTGAACTTGCGCTCACTGGTATACCTATTATATATTTGCAATCGGGCATCCAACCGAGCTTGCCGGCCGCGTAGCCTACAGAATACATGACACGTGTATCAAGACGCAAATCGGCAGCTGTAGCAACAGCCGAACCCACTGCTATACCAATATCTATAGTGTTCATTGCACATGGAACACCTGCTGGACGCTCGCCACATGTTGCAGAACCACAGTATGCACAGTTGAGCATCATTGGCTCCTCGCGAGTAGCAATAAGTACTACAGCCTCGGCAGACATTATATTGTCGGCATCGCGCATAAGGCCACCACGACCCATATCCTCACCGGTTACAAGCATTACCTCAATAAGGTCTACTCCCTTTGCTTTTGGAGCTGTACGTGCAGCTGTCATCATCTGCTTTGCACACTCAATTACATGTTCGTGACGAACATCCCTTTCATTGTATAACATAATATCTGTTTTTTAAATTTGATTCTTCTGCGAAGATAACAATTATTTATTGAGTGGAACAAAAATATCATTTCATTTTCTAAAAAATAATTAATAATGATAATATTTTTTCAGTTTTATATACCTTTGCCAAATAATATTATATAATTAACGGTAAAATAACGACAAAGAGTCAAAAAAACCTTAAAAGTACAGAATATGAAAAAGTTTTTTATTTCGTTGGCGTTGCTTTTTGTCACGCTGACAGCATTTGGCCAGACAGCTCTGCCTGTTGATGCAAATGTAAAGATGGGAAAGCTTGATAACGGACTTACCTATTACATTGTGCATAACGACAAGCCTGCACAGCGTGCCGAGTTCTATCTTGCAACAAATGTCGGTGCATTCCAGGAAGAGGACGATCAGGATGGTCTTGCACACTTCCTTGAGCACATGTGTTTCAACGGCACAAAGAATTTCCCTGGGAAATCCCTATTGGAGTACCTACAGGGTATCGGTGCCGAGTTTGGACGCAACATCAACGCGTCGACCGGTTTTGAGCAGACACAGTACATGCTCAACAACATCCCCATCACACGCGAGGGCATAATAGACTCGTGCCTTCTGGTACTGCATGACTATTCTCATTACGTTACATGCGACCCAAAGGAGATTGATGCCGAGCGTGGTGTGATTCTCGAGGAACGCCGCTCACGTCGCAATGCAGATTGGAGAATGTTAGAGCGTTCATTGCCATACTACTTTGGCGATACACAGTATTCAAGACGCACACTAATAGGTGGCGAGGAACAGCTCAAGACATTCAAACCCGAGAGTCTTGTACGTTTCTACCGCAAATGGTACAACCCCGATATGCAGGCTGTGGTAGTTGTAGGCGACTTTGATGTAGATATGATGGAGCAGAAGATCAAAGCTACATTCGGCTCAATCCCTGCACCAGAAACACCAACCGTAAAACCTATTATTCCAATCCCCGGCAACACAGAGCCTATAGTTGCAGCCATGACCGACCCCGAAGCAAGTTCTTCATCAATTGAAATGCTTTGGAAAGGCGACGCAATGCCCAAAGAGATGAACAGTACCGATGTCGCATTCATGCTAGACATTGTAAAATCTGTTATCGGAACCGTATTCGATGAACGCATGGAAGCTATTACCGCTTCGCCTAATGCGCCATTCATTGGTGGTGACCTTGGTATTTCTCCTATATGCGAGAGTTGCGAAGCTGTACAGGCAAGCGTCATGTTCAAGGATGGCGATTACAATGCAGCTCTTAAGGCTTTCTATACCGAGATTGAGCGTATTCGCCGTTATGGTATTACAGAGAGTGAACTTGAGCGTGCAAAACTTCTCCTTATCAGCCGTGCCGAGAAAGCTGTCGAGGCTGCACCAAGCCGCAAGAATGCTGAATTCGTATGGCCTATACTCGGACATTTCTTCCACAACAACTACCTGCTTGACCCTGCAACAAGACTCCAGCTCACACAGGCTGTATGCAGCCAGCTACCCGCAGCACTTTTCCAGCAGATAATATCACAGGCTATCAGCGAGGAGAATTTTGTAATGCTGTACAAGGCTCCTGAGCGCGAGGGTCTTTCTCACCCGACCGAGGCCGAACTGCTTGCAGTAATCAACGAAGTAAAAGCCAGCGAAGTTGCAGCACCGGTTGAAGAGGGTGCAAACGAGCCACTTCTTGACCCAGCGACAATCAAGAACGGCAAGATAAAGAAAGAGAAAGAGGGCGCACACGGTTCTACAGTTTGGACACTCGGCAATGGAGTAAAGGTCGTTTACCTTCCTACAACTCACAAGAACGACGAGGTACGTATCAATCTTGCCATGAACGGTGGTATTACACTCATTGAGACCGAAGAACTTCCATCATTCGAAGACAACGTATGGATGTTATTCCAGAACAACCGTGGTCTTTCAAAGTTCTCGGGTGTAGAACTGAAGAAAATGCTCACAGGCAAGAATGCACACTGCTCTCTATATATTGGCGGAACACGCCACGGCTTGAACGTGACAAGTACACCAAAGGACCTTGAGACCGCAATGCAGTTGATGTACCTGAACATCACAGCACAGCGTTTCAACAACGAGGAATTCCAGACTGGTGTAAACCAGCTAAAGGCATTGCTTCCTAACCTAGAGAAACAGCCAATGCTCAAGTTCCAGAAATATGCTACCGAAACACTCTATGGCAACCACGAGCGTCACCAGACAATCAGTTCTGAACTTGTTGAGAAGGCTAATATTGCGGACGTAGAGAAGGTAAGCCGTCGCCTGTTCGGCAATATTGCAGGTGCAACAGTATATATAGTCGGTAATGTTGACGCTGCTACACTCAAGCCTTTGGTAGAGAAATACATTGCTTCACTCCCCGGTGGCAAGAAGGGCAGCAAGCTCATCGACCGCAAAGACAGATTTGTAAAGGGCGAAGTTGTCAAGGATTTCACAATCGAGATGGAGACTCCAAAGTCAACAGTGCTTCAGGTATACTCGGCAAACCTGCCATACAGCATTAAGAACAGCGTTCTTATCTCTGCAGCCAAGGCGTATCTTGATATGGTATATGTAGAGACATTGCGCGAGAGCGAGGGTGGTACATACGGTGCAAGCGTATCGGAGACATTCTTCCGCGAACCAAAGGAAATTGCAGTAATCCAGGTTGCATTTGAGACCAATCCCGAGAGTGCCAAGAAACTTGCAAAACTTGCAGTTGAAGGTGTACAGAAAACTATTGCCGAGGGTATTCCTGCCGACAAGTTCGACATGATCATAAAGAACATGAAGAAGAACATTCCACAGGACAGAATCAGCAACAACTACTGGATAAAGACATTGCAGGCAAACATCGAATTCGGCGACAACTACGACACCGAATACGAGAATGCTGTGAATACAATCACACCGGGCGATGTTGTAGAGATGTTGAAAAAGCTTGTTGAACAAAAGAACTTCATCCAGGTTACACTTGGCCCAGTAAAGTAATATTGAACAATAATTAAAATTATAATTTACCCCGGAATTACATGTAATTCCGGGGTAAATTGTATAAAAACATTTGATGAATAAAATTAACACTCTTAAGCAATAAAATTAGTTTTTTATTTATATCTTTATAATGTTGATAAAGAAAAATTAACTATTATATATGAGACAAAGGTTGGCAATACCCACAAGGGGAAGGCTGCCTACTTTTTTCATTTTCGCATACAAACACTATATGCTTATAGAATAACTAAAAAGAAAAAAAATGAAAACAAAATTACTTTTCGCAACATTGTTGCTATTGGCAATATCATGGCAACAGACTAATGCACAGACTGTGCTACCCGAGATGACGAAAGCTATAACCGGGGATAGAATTGAGAATGTATACAACGGAACAGACAGTATATCTTCATCAATAAAATTCAAAAAGAGAAACTCTTTTTTAATTTTGATGAATATGGAGTATGAAGTATTAATTGCCCGAGGAGATTGTACACCCCAATTAGCAGACACTACAAATATAAAAAAACAAGTTAAAGAGTTTTTGCTCAATGCTGACAGAAAAGAGGAGGATGCAGAATATATAAAGATGGAACTCCCTATACTAGGTGAACGCGAGGTTATTTCGCGCGACCATTGTATTATGATTATGGTACACGAAAGCATGATTGACAGTGCAAGCAACTCTATCGATTATCTCTCAAAAGACCATCCACACATAATAGAACAGCTTTATGGTGCTTATAACGAAATAAGAGACGAGTTTGCCATAAAAGAGTTCAATAAACCTTTCGACCAGTGCAACGAAGAGCAAAAAAATGTATGTCGCATAGCATATCCATGCATGATTTTGAGTCATGAGAGGAGTCATGAGAGATATGCGACTGTACCTCCACCACCTGGAGCAGAATACAAATTGATAACAACAGACAGTATATCAGGCTATGTTATAAATGAAGAGAGAGAAGACAGTATCACATATAGAATATGCCACGAGACTGCTACTTTAGAATTAGGGGGAAATGGTTGTATAGATGCCTACACCATTGGAAAATTAAATGAAAACATAAATGTAGGATATGTAAAGAATCTTATTATTGGTCCTGACGTCAGTGAATATAATTATTCATTTTTTTTATCAAGCCTAGTTTCCATCACAGTAGATAAAGAGAATAAGGTATATGACAGCCGTGAGAACTGCAACGCCATAATTGAAACTAAAACAAACACAATGATAATGGGGTGCGAGAGTACATTCATTCCAAACGGTGTTGAAATAATCAAAGACAACTGTTTGCGTGATCTTAGAAATATACATATTCCTGCAAGTGTGAAACTTATAGAAGATTCGGGTAATTTATACGCAGACTCAATCACAGTTGATAAAGAGAATAAGGTATACGACAGCCGTGAGAACTGCAATGCCATAATTGAAACAGAAACGAACACAATGATAATGGGGTGCTGGAATACATTCATTCCAAACGGTGTTGAAATAATCAAAGAGGACTGTTTGCAAAATCTTGAAAATATACATATCCCTGCAAGTGTGAAACTTATAGAAGATTCGGGTAATTCATTATTAGCAAACTCAATTACAGTAGATAAAGAAAATAAGGTTTACGACAGCCGTGAGAACTGCAATGCCATAATTGAAACAGAAACGAACACAATGATAATGGGGTGCGAGAGTACATTCATTCCAAACGGTGTTGAAATAATCAAAGACAACTGTT
>JAFZFM010000004.1 GCA_017555865.1 Bacteroidaceae bacterium | reverse complement strand
GTATGACAAACTGCCCGACGGAACCAATGACCGTAACAGTATTTATATATATGAATGGGAGACTAGTGGTGCATACAATACAAAAGGTCTGCTTGCCAACACTTGGCGTGCGCAGTACAATACAATTGCCAATGCAAATAACCTGCTGAAATGGTGGGAATTGAATGCCGACGCCGTAATACCCGATTCATTGACACGTCGTATGATTCGCGGTGAGGCACTTGCTTTGCGTGCGTTCCTGCATTTTGACCTGTTGCGCGGTTGGGGTCCTATGGATTATGCCGGTAGCGACAAGGCAAAGGCTATGAAATGTATTCCTTACCGTACTGTTGCCGATGCCTCAAAACAGCCATTGTTGCCTGCGAGTGAAGTGGTGGATAACATCATTGCAGATTTGCAAGAGGCAAGGGAATGCATGAGCTACGAAAAGAACTTGGACCTCAGCGAGGACAGGGAGGGCAGGAACATGCGATTCAACTACCATGCCATAAATGCAATGTTGGCACGTGTATACAATTATGCCGGTGAAAAGGACTCTGCTGCCATATATGCCAATATGGTTATTGACGAGTGTGGCCTTATGCTTGAGAGCGGCAACGATAACGATCCGATACTCTCAAAGGAGGTTATCATAGGCTTGAATATGCATGAGCTTGAGGACAACCTCTCGGAATACTTTGCAATAGGTGACAAGATGACTACAAAATTCTATATAAACATATCGACCTTGAACCTGATGTACGAAACTGTGGGCAGTGAGAGTGAGGACATGCGTGCCAAGGGTACTGCATTCTATCGCAATAACGAGAAACAGTGTGCAATGTCGTTGAAGTATATAGAGAATGACAATGGTATTATACCTCTTATACGTATTCCCGAGATGTATTATATAGCATGTGAGGCTTCCGAGGCAAACGATGAGGCTGCCCGATATGTCAATACAGTGCGTAACAAAAGAGGTATTTCAAAGGCCAAGGATGTATCGTGCAATACACTCGAACTGCGTGTGGCAGCTCTGTATAAGGAGTACCGCAAGGAGTTCTATGGCGAGGGACAGTACTTCTGGTTCCTTAAGGCACATGGTATGACAGGTACATTGGCACATTGCCCCGATGTGACACTTGTGGAAGAGAACTTCATATTCCCGTTGCCCGATGCCGAGGTCGAGTATGGCTGGACTGGAGAGAGCAGCGACGATGAGGAACAAGAATGACAGATTGCTTCAAGAATAGAACTATACAAATCCGAAACACGATTATATGAAAAAGAGTATTCATTATATAGCTTGGCTGTTCTGTGCTGCATTTGCATTTACAGCTTGCGAGAAGATTGAGCCCGACTACTTTGATAAGGACGCCAATGGTGCGTATTTCGATTATCAGTATGCGGCAGACTTTGAAAAACTTCTCAACTTCAGCGAACATATTGTGGGTGACCCCGATACTGTCACTGTTACATTGAATGTAAAGTTGCTTGGTTATCTTATGGAGGACGAGCGTACATTGTCGGTGAAAACAAAGGAAATCGAGGGATATGAGCCTGCCGATGTTTTCATTGACGAGGTGGTTTTCTCCAATAAGGAGTATGAGAAGGAAATTGAGATTAAGGTGAAACGTCCCGAACTGGAGGACTCTCTCTATGCCATTTGTATATATCTTGATGGTAGCGGCGATATAGGTACCGGCATAAAAGGCAAGACCGAGGTTAATCTCTATGTTACAGAATCGTATGAGGCACCGTCGGTATGGTACAGCCATGTCGAAACCTATCTGGGAGCATGGAGCAAGGAAAAGCATATCTTCCTTGCCAACCACACCGGCAATGACCATTTCTATCAGAATCTTTACGACGAGGAATCCGGGTTGCACCTGTTCGATTCAATTCTTGCACTGAATGTAAGTGCTGTTAATGCTTTGCTAGCCGAGTCTCCAGTGGAGCCTGTTGTTGTGGACTTGCCTATATTGAAAGAGACCGATTATCCAAACTATGCGGTTCCTTACTTCTGGGCCGATTATGAGCAGTATATCGGCGTGTTCCGTGCAAACAAGTTCTGCCGATTCATTACGATGATGGGTGGCTCGGGAACAAAAGATGTTGCGGCCCTTTTTGCCAGCGAAGCCGGAATGATGAAATTGCAGGCCGAGGCCAATAATTTCCATAAGGATGATGTGTTCTACATGCTTAACGAGTACTACAACAATGCGCTCATGGGCTATCCCATATCAGAATTCAGGAACCTCTTCTGGGTAGAACTTCGTAACAACGTGAACTACAATGTAAGAATCCCGTTCTGGTGGGAAGACCCGAATAATCTGGGTACAGCAGATATAGTAAAGGGATATTTTGGCGAGTATGACAGCGAGAAATACCAGTTCATGCTAAAGACCATGATGAAAGACGATGGTGCAGATAATTTCATTGCCGAGTCGATGTTTCCTTTTGTGTATGACCTGGAGAACGCAACCTTTACCTGGGATACCTCTCTGTTTGGCCAGCAACAGCTTGCCGGTGAGGCGCGTCTAAAGGAGTGCTATCGCATTATAAAGGCGGCCAACGACAATCGCCCCAAGCCTATGCGCTTTGATATCCCCGAGGTCGCACTCGACTGAATGTAACATATAATATCAACAATTGTAGAAAGATAGCAATATGAAAAAGATATCATCACTTTTGTCGCTTGTGCTTCTGTTGACAGCATGTTACGAGGACAAAGGCAATTACGACTATACATTGGATTCAATGAATGAAATTCTTTCTGTTACCTTCACTCCCTCGGTTGTAAAGGCTGTGAGCGGCGATGTCATTGAGGTACAGCAGGCGTTGGAGGAGGATAGCAGGACACGTCGTGTTGATGTGGCTGTTGAACAGTCTCATAGCGATAATCTTGACAACCTCGACTTCTTCTGGTACCGCACATATGCAGGTGTCGACGGAAAGACTGTAAAGGATACCATTTGCTCCAAGGGATTCCTTGAGTTTGATCTTCCTGTAGGTCAGGCCATGTCGTACGATATATTCCTGCAGATTTATGACAGGTCAACAGACCTCTCACACTACTCATCGTTCAAGATAAGTACCCGCCCTGTATTCAAGAACAGTCTTTTTGTAATGCATGGCAGCGAGGGAAAGCGTAAGATAGGCAATATCGAAATCATTGGTAACGAGACAAAGATATATACTGATGTGAAGACTGTTACCAAGGACAATAACCATTATGAGAATACTACAGGATTCGGTTATACAACATATATCGACATCCCCGATAATCTGGCAAACATTGGTGTGACCTCTACACTTACACTGTATGCCGATAATGGAGAGACAAGGGCATATAATCCTCATGGTATGAATGTGAAGTACACAGCCCCTCAGATATTTAAACCGGAATATGAGAATTTTTCATATAAAAAGACTGTGCAGACGGGAGACCCTTCGAACTACACACAGTATAAGGTGGTTTTGACAGATAATGGCGATGTATACTCGGGTAACTATGTACATGCACTCTACAAACCGGGTATGGGCTGTGAGAACAATCCCGACTTGCCACATCAGAGTGATTATGAGATTACTGCAGCAACAATTACCCATAACCGAATATTGCTGTGGGACGCAAAGTATGGCCGTTTCCTCTATGCTGCAAAGGAGGACGCCGGTTATGCATTGGATGAGGCAAGTTCAATAAGGAGTGATTATGTTTCAATGAATCCGCTGCTGGACGCCAACGTGAAATTCCAGGGACTTCAGAAATCACCGGCAGATATGACTGCAGTTATGGGCTATATGAACTATCGTGACAACTATAGCCAGCAGAACCCCTATTTCATCTTCAAGGATGAGACTACCGGAAATTATTATCGCTACGAACTGCTTGTTCAGGACATTGGTGATGGCAGCAAGGCAAAGAGAAGGGCAGGTAGTGTCGGCGAGGAAGAGGTGCTCTCGGCATACACTGTTGCCAGCGAGAAACTACTCAATGGATTGACTCCAACCGATATGTCTACCATTACCTATAATTCATGGTTCACAACAACCAACATCTTCTTTGCCGAGGGTGGCACTGTATATAGATATAATGTAAGTAACGGTGACAAGTTTGTGATTTACGAGGCTCCACAGGGCTACGAGGTTACAAAAATAAAGTTCCGTAACGAGGAGAGTTCTGCGTTCAGTGCCGATTTGGGACTATACCTGAATATAGTGATGTTCAATGGAACAAACGGTGCTGTAGGCGAGATAAAGTTCAACACAGCAGCCGATGTTGACAACGATTACGCTCCGCTGTTCTATGACAGGGACAATGAAGGCAATCTGTGGGGCGAGATTAAAGATATTCAGTTTGTTTACGATTACTTGTACGAAAGCGTATATTAATACTTTGTTATATGAAAAGAAATGTTTTACTGGCACTGTTCATATTGTGCAGCACAATGATTTCTGTTGCCCAGACAGGAGCCATTACCATAAAAGGAAAAATTGACGGCATAAAGAAAGGGCGCCTGTTCCTATTGTCCCAATCGGGCGAGGACAGAGTGGATACTTTGGCTTTCTGCGATTTCAAGAAAGGTAAGTTCAAGTTGGAGGCTAATGCCCAAGAGCCAATCTTTGCCCATCTTGTGATAGAGGGTTTTTCGGGAGGTTTTACATTCTTTGCCGAGCCCGGTATAACATACAGCGCATGTTTGAGTGAAGGGGATAATTTTTACATTAAGGGGGGAATCATGAACGAGGACTATACAGCTCACATGAAGGCTTCCGATTCTCTGCGCTCTGTGATATCTGCTCTACAGGAGAAATATGATGCCTTGCGTACCGAAAGGAAGTTGCGTAGCGCAAGTCTTGTCAACGATTCTCTAAAACGCGAACAGGCTTTTCTGAGGGACTTTACAAAGAGCTTCCTCAATGGCAATGACAATATAATATCTGCATATACAATATACTCCAACATTGTTATGCGTGACGCCGGGCTCAAAGAGTCAAGGGCTATGTACGCAACATTGGGCGATGGAGCAAAGGAAAGCTGTTACGGCCGCATAATAAAAGAACGTATCGATCGCATGGCCAAGACCGATCAGGGCGCCAAGGCTCCCGATTTCACACTCAGTGACACCAAGGGTAACCCTGTGACAATGAGCAGTGTGAAAGGCAAGATCAAGATCATCGATTTCTGGGCAAGTTGGTGTGGCCCGTGCCGTCTAAACAATCCGGCTCTGAGAAAACTGTATGATGAATTCCATGAGAAAGGATTGGAAATCATTGGCGTTTCGCTTGATACCGATAAGGAGTCGTGGGAGATGGCAATAGAGAAGGATGGGCTCATTTGGGTCAATGTGTCATCGCTCAAAGGATGGGATTGTGAGACAATCAGCCTGTACAGTGTAAGTGGCGTGCCATCGCTGTTCATACTCGATGAGTACAACAACATTATGGCAACCGGTCTTCGTGGCGAGCAGTTGAGGACCTTCATTCAGCAGAATCTTAAATAATAAAACATACACAATATGAGAAAGATATTGTTATTTGTAATGCTGACTGTAGCAACATTTGTTACGGCGCAGGAGAATAAGTTTGTCATAAGGGGAGAAATGAGCAGTACAACCTTGTGCTACAGCAACGAGGATGTTAAAGAGGTAAAACTTGAATGTACAGTGGACGGACAGCCTGTTGTGCTTGCAACTTCCCTGGTGGTCGATGGCAAGTTTACCTTTGAAGGAACAGCTCCCGAGGTGCTTGACTTATGCAACATCACCGGATTCGATAATGGGAATATTCAGTTGTTCCTTGAACCTGGAGTTATTAATGTAGGTCCTTTCGATGCTGCATATCCAGTTGGTGCAAAAATCGGTGGCACACCATGTAATGATGTGTATCAAGAGTATTCCTGTTTGAACAGGAAGAGTATTGCTGAGAGTAAAGTGCGTATGAAGGCTGCACAAGAAAGTATTCCTGCCGAAATTAAAGGCAATCAGGAGGCCGAGCTTAAATACACATCACCAACCTTCTATGTGAACAATCTTCACTTTAAGGTGGCAATAATGGATTTTGTATACAAGCATATAGATTCACCGGTTGTGCTGTATGTATTGAAGTATGCGATGATTCCTACATTTACAACAGATGTCATACAGGGTTTCCTCGATGCTGTTCCGCAGGATTTGCACAAATATGCAATGTACAGGGAACTTGTGAATGAGATACGTTCGGCAAAACTTAAGGTCGGTTCCGAGGCTCCCGATATATATGGACGTACTGTTGATGGCAAAGAACTTTCATTGTCCGATTTCCGTGGCAAATATGTATTCATTGATTTCTGGGCCAGCTGGTGTGCACCCTGTCGACGTGAAATTCCATTCCTTAAAGAGGCACTTGCATATTCCACATCAAGTGATAATCTTGTAGTGCTCAGCTATTCGATTGATAGCGATAGGGAGAGCTGGGTCGATTGTATCGAAGGCAATGAGCTTGTACACAAGAATTGGGTTCATATATCTGTGTTGAAAGGTTGGGAGAGTGAAGGCATTAAATTCTTTAATGTAAAAGGCGTACCATTCACAGCACTTATTGATCCCAATGGTAATGTGGTAGAGTTTGGCCTGAGAGGCGAAGAGATGGTAAAGACGTTGAAAAGCATTGTAGATCAGCAATGAGACTAAAATAATACGATTATGTTACATAGATTCATATCAACAATAATTTTTGCCTTTACCTGCATGGTAGCCGGCGCACAAGGAGTTTGTACCATTAACGGCAATATTTTGGATTGCAGTTTGAATAATGGTGAAAAAATAAAGAAGGTCTCTTTGACACGTACCAATGAATCGGGCCAATCGGTTGAAGTGGCAGTTGCCAAAGTAAAGAAAGGTAAGTATACATTCAAATATAATCTTGCCCAGGGCGAGCCCGTTCTTCTGTACAATATAACAGGCTTTGGCGAAGGCAAAAACATTGAGGTTTTTGTAGAGCCGGGTGAGGTTGTGATAGAGGCAGAGTCGGCTGCATGTCCTGAAAACAGTATCGCAACAGGTACACCTGCAAATGATACTTATGCCCAATACAAGGTTATCCTTTCCGAAAGGGCAAATGAGGTTGCCGACGCAGTGGCGCTCCTTGAAAGAGAGAGAGGCAAGGAGTGGCTCGAGAGTCCCGATGGCAAGAGAGAGGTGAAACGCATTGAGGCTAAAGAGGGTATAAGAACCGAGTCGCAGATATTGAGATTCCTTATTGACCATAATGCTTCGCCCATGACACCGTTTGTTGTAGAACATGTGTTGTTGCCAAAGCTGACAGGTGCCTATGCACAGCAGATTGACAAGGCTATATCAACAACATTGCATACACATCCCTACTATCTTTCATTGCACAATAAAGTACTTGCAAGTGATATGAAAGTGGGTAATGAATTGCCAGATATAACTTTTACCACACTGAATGGAGAAACTACAAAACTCTCCGATTTCCGTGGTAAATATGTAGTTCTTAACTTCTGGGCAAGTGACTGTAGCAAGTCGGCCGACATGATTGCCGAACTGCAACATATGCAGAGTATTGTAAAGGAGAATTTGGACAAGGTAGTTATTGTAAGTCTTGCGTTGCAGAGCGATACCGAGGCTTGGAGGGCTGCCGTGAACGGCAATAATGCAGGTGGTGAGGGCTGGTTGCATGCCTGTGAGGCCCTTGCGCTTGAATCTTCTGTAGCCAAGCTCTACAAGATAGATAAGACTCCACGGATTGTTCTTGTAGAACCCGAAGGACGTGCCGTATCACTCGACATGGATATTGACGAGGTTGTAATGCGTGTAGAGCAGATACTTTCGGGCGACCTTTATTATCTTGACCAGGTAAAAGAATAAGTTCCCACATATGACAACAGTTCCTTCTCTGCCGGAGAAGGAACTGTTGTCATATATATGTTTATCGTTTTTTGCATTACCAAAACAGAGATTAACTTTTTGAAAGTGCATTTTATGGTTGGGTATACATTTTTATATAAAAAATCTAAAAAAGAGTGCTTTTTTGGAAAAAGCATATTGAATGCTGTTTTTTTTTGACTACATTCGCGCAGTATAAATAATTAAAAGTATTTAATCATTAACTAATTTCAAGCTTATGAAAAAACTTATACTTCTATTCATGTCAATCTTCTTTGTATTGGGAACAGCAGTTGCACAGGAGAGTGGTGAGAACGCATTGGCGTTGGAGTATGTCAACCCCGACAGCAAATCGGTCAATTTCAGTGTAAATTACATTCAGCTTTCATTCAACAAGGATGTGACAGCAACACTTCCCGAGGGTGGTATTGAGGTGAAAAACAACGAGACCGGTGAGTCACTTAAACTTACACGTCTTTACGAGGATCCATACATGCCCAAGAACATGGTAATGCTTCTGTTCGAACAGATTAGTGTTGAGGGAAAGGACGGCAAGGATGAAACCATTGACCAGTACATCAGTACTCCTGGTACATACAGCTATACAATTCCTGCAGGTTGTATAAAGAGTGTTGACGGTGAAGAGTTTGCCGAGCAGACATTCACATTTACAGTTTCAGCCGCTTTGCCAATCGCAAGCGTTACACCCGACTACAATGGAACAGCGCAGCTCGACAAGATAGTATTTACATTTGAAAAGGAAATTGCCGAGGTTAAGCTTCCTGCAAGCGGCCTTATGGTTGTTGATTTTTATTATACTCCTGTTGCCAATATCAAGAGCGAGTATACCATCAGCGATGATAAAAAGAGTGTTACACTAGAGTTGGAAGCCCCAATTACAACTCCCGGTAATTACTTCCTGGATATCTATCAGGGCGTTTTTGTAGGTGTAGACAATTCAATCAATGAGTACAGAAGTTTTTCATTCAAAGTAATCGATTCAACACCTTCGTATACAACAAGTATAAAGAATGGTGACAGAGTCAAGGATTTGAAGAGTTTCGAAATTACATTCAACAACGTGAACGAGGTTAAACTTGTTGATGGGGCAGAGAAAGTCTATATATTCATGCCTGGTGGTGGTGACTCTGAGGGTACTGCTACATTGGCCGACAACAAGATTACAGTTACATTTGACCAGAATATTACCGAAGCTGGCGAATACATGATTTATATTCCCGAGGGTATGTTTACAATGGATGGAGTTGAGAACGAGGAGCGAATGATAGAGGTTACACTCTACACCTTCGAGATTGCAGATTTGAAGGTTGTGAAGATTACTCCAGTAGAGGGTGTCGTTGAGCAGATCGATATGGTTGTAATTGAGTTCAACCAGAATATTACCCTTTCTTATGACGAAGACTGGCAGCTGATTTCACGCGATATTAGAATGACATGCGGCGACAAGGAGTACACACTTACATATTGCCCAAGTAGCTATAATGTTAGCAACAAACTTGAATATCTAGTGAATGCAACTTGGACTGGATATGCTTATGAGTCAATTCCTGTTACCGAGGCTGGTACATATACATTGAATCTTGCAGACATTGTTGTTGATTATGCCGCTGAGGAGACCATCGACGAGTGGGGATACCCAGCAACAACATGGCACGTGAAGAACCATGCTTGTGAGGGTACTGTTACTTGGACTATCGGCAATGACGCCGGTATTGAGACTGTGACAGGTGAAAATGGTAACGCGACCATCTATGATCTTACAGGACGCAAGGTCGAGAATATCACAAAGGCCGGTATCTACATTGTAAATGGTAAGAAACAGATTGTTAAATGATATAGGGCGTAACTGACCTGAATCTATATAACATGAGGGTGACCCAAAAGTAAATGGGTTGCCCTCTTTGCTTTTTATATTATTTATTCTCCGATGTATATCAAGTTGTAAAAAAGATAGCTATTCTTTTGTAAAACAAGAGAATAGCTATTGTTTGTTTCGGAGATTTTTAC
>JAFZFM010000104.1 GCA_017555865.1 Bacteroidaceae bacterium | reverse complement strand
TGAAAATTATTATATATAAAAACTTTTTTACTCTTTGCAAAGATAGCCACAAACGAGCGAGAAATATGAAGCTTGCTTCAAATTTTTCAAAGCGAGTGCAGATTATCTTCGAGTTTTATCTCAAAGATAGCCACAAACGAGCAAAACTGCACACAAATAAGCAGACAAATTCTATTGAAGCTATAAGTTACGGGCTGAACTTTGAACTACGCCGATAACACGCAACCAGTTACCACCCCAAATTTTCTCAATATCACTCTCACTATAACCACGACGCAGGAGTTCAACTGTTACAGAATGTAACTGTGCCGCCGATGAACAACCGACAACAGCGCCATCGCCGTCAAAATCGGTTCCAATGCCAACGTGGTCAATTCCGGCAACCTCAATCGCATGTTCCAGATGGGAGATAAAATCGTCTATAGTAGCACGGCCCGACTCGCGCAAGAAACCTTCGTACATGGTCACTTGAACCACTCCACCATTTGCAGCAAGTGCTTTCATCTGGTCATCTGTAAGATTACGGGGGTGATTACACAACGACTTGCACGAAGAGTGAGAGCAGACAACCGGCACAGTGCTTTGTTCCAACACTTGCCAGAACGTGGACTCTGCCGCATGCGACAGATCCACAACCATTCCAACACGGTTCATTTCCTTTACCACCTCGACACCAAAGTCACTTAGACCACCATGCTCGGCCATTCCGCGTGCCGAGTCACAGATATCATTGTCGCCATTGTGACAGAGAGTAATATATACCACTCCCATACTACGGTAACGCTCTATGTTTGATATATCCCGACCGATGGCATAACCATTCTCAATGCCACACATTACCGCTTTTTTCCTATCCTTTTTGGCTTGACGGAGTTCTTGTACTGTAGAACACAAGACAACGCTATCACTATTACAATCCACACAATGG
The DNA here is from genome assembly GCA_017555865.1 of Bacteroidaceae bacterium. Lineage (GTDB taxonomy): Bacteria > Bacteroidota > Bacteroidia > Bacteroidales > Bacteroidaceae > HGM04593. The sequence continues at coordinate 11,651 of JAFZFM010000104.1, read as the reverse complement.
ACAATGCCCTGCAATAGTTTATCCGCTTTTGCCGTTGCCGCAGACAATGAAGCCGTATCTCTTTCACCCTGAGGGATATACGCAACCATAGTCACTGCTTCGAGACCGCCATCATTCATTTTATGAAGGTCTACTAGCGCAACAGAACTGCGCTCTTCAAACTTATATCCCTGCTCAAAGAGCATTGGGGTATCGCAATGGGAATCAAGGGTTATTATACTACTATGGATTTCCTTGGCACGGCGATAGAAAACCGCCTCTGAGACAAGCCACCCGAAAAGCGGCATCATGCATGTATCGTTGTTCATGACAAAGGACTCCGGGTGCCACTGAACTCCAATTATGGGACGACCGCATACGGCCTCAATAGCCTCTATCACACCGTCGGGTGATGTTCCAGTCACCTCAAATCCCTTGGGAGGCACGCTCACTGCCTGATGGTGGAATGTATTGACATCAATGCACTCCTTACCAAAGAGTGCAGCAAGTCTGCTACCGGGAACAAGATTGACAGAGTGTGTTGCGACAGCACGTTCAATTGGTTCCTGATCGTGTTTCAAAAGATTATTACCAAGCGAAGTGTATATATCCTGATGTACTGCACCGCCAAGTGCTACAGCCAGTGTCTGTATACCACGGCAGATACCAAGAATGGGTATTCCACGATCTACCGCCATGAGTGTGAGCATAAGTTCCTGTTCATCGCGCCTTGAATTGACCGAACCCAACTGTGGTATAGGCTCTTCACCCATGTAACGTGGATCAATATCGGCACCACCCGACAGAATAACAGCATCGACATGCCTGAGTGTTTCTACCAAAGCTTCGCGACCTGCATAGGGCGGTATTATAAAGGGCACACCGCCGGCTGCAAGAACCGACGCATAATAAGCCTCGGCAAGCATAGCATTACCATCGCGGTAATTGGCTGTTATACCCACTACAGGGCATTCAGCACACACAGGAAACTTGCTGTGAAGTGCAGTATACTCTCCTTTTAAATCAAATTTATCCATTGCTGCAAAAATGATTGAACAAGAAAAAGGGTGTGCGGAAAACACTTTCAGCACTCCCTTTTCTCTTCATTTATTGTTTTATCATGAAAAATCTCCCGATAATGATGTCTGCACCATCTGGACAGAAACTCCGGTATTCTTTACATTGGCATGTTACGCTTGATGCTGTTTGCAAGCACAATCATGGTTTCGGTACTTACTATACCGGAAATTGCCTGCACCTTTTCATTAAGCAACTGCATTAGGTGTTCATTATCAATTGAGTACATCTTTGCCAAAATAGAGTATGGACCTGTTGTATAGCAACACTCCACAACCTCGGGAATCTCGCGCAACTGCTCTACCACCTCCTTGTACATTGAGCCACGCTCAAGTCGGATACCGATATAGGTACATGTCTTGTAACCCAAACGACGCACATCAATCTCATAGCTTGAGCCTGAAATTATACCCATATCAATGAGGTGCTGTACGCGCAAATGTATTGCCGCACGGGAAACACCGCACAGTTCGGCAACATTACGGAAAGGAACTCTTGCATCCTTTGAAATAATACCCAATATCTTAAGGTCGAGCGCATCAACCTTACATTCTAAATTTTTCATTTTGGTCAGTCTATTTGTTTTTATGTTTGTTGTTTATTTCTCCACAATATCCACTATCTCAAGGTCGTATACCAATGCACTATATGGTGCTATGCGCTCGGGGGAATTTGAGCCGTAGCCCAATTCCCAGGGAACATAAACCTTGCACTTAGTGCCTACGGGAAGCGTTGTCAGAGCCTCTATTATACCAGGAACCTGCTCTTTCACCACAAGTTCCTCGGGAACGCCACGAGAAGAGAAAAGCAGGGCTCCGTTAGGATAGGTTGTCTTATATATGCAACTTACAACACTGCTGTATGTTGCAATATCACCCTTTCCCATTTTCTCTATCTTATACTGCAAGCCTGTTGGCTGGAGCATAACACCGGGACGATTCCTGTTGTCGCGCATAAACTTTTCGCTCACCGAGCGGAATACAATACGGTTGTAATAGTCAATAGCCTGGCGTGTTGTCATTGTGCGGCCATTATTGTAGGCTGTAGCGACAAGTCCGTTCATGAACATTTCACGATTGACCTTGTTTACTGTATCACCCGGATAAATAGCCTCATCGGCACGCTCAAGCATTTCCATCGCCGACGCAGCAACAAGCAGTCCGTTCACATAGGCCTTTGCCTTGGGAGAATCGTCGACAGGAAAAGCGTCGCGTATTCCCTGCACAAAGTCGTCGATAGTGGTGGAATCTATCGCATAGTCCTGCATTGCGTAGGACATATCCTGCGACACCAGCATTGCAACAGCAAAGGAGATTGAATCGTTAAAGTTCTTGAGTTCAATCTTTTCTTCACTTGCTACCGAACCCTTGGATGGATAGAACGCCCATACAGCCACTGCTGCAAGCAATACAAGAAGCGATATTCTTTTCATTGGGATTCAGATTAAAGCACCTTGATAAGCTCTACATCGAATACAAGAGCACTGAAAGGAGGAATCATCTCACCTGCACCATGCTCGCCATATGCCATGTCATAAGGGATATACAAACGCCATTTTGCACCCTCCTGCATGAGTTGCAAAGCCTCGACCCAGCCCTTGATTACCTGGTTCACACCAAAAACTGCGGGCTCACCGCGCTTGATAGAGCTATCGAATATAGTGCCGTCAATAAGTGTACCCTCGTAATGACACTGAACTCTGTCTGTTGCCGATGGCTTCTTTCCGTTACCCTCGTTAATGACCTTATACTGTAGACCACTGGGAAGTACAACCACACCCTCTTTCTTGGCATTCTCGGCAAGGAAAGCCTCACCGCTAGCCTTATTCTGTGCATAAGCCTCCTGAGCAAGTTTCTGGAAATGCTCATTAACCACCTTCTGGGCCTCGGTGTGCGACATTTCAGTCTTTCCACCAGAGAGCACATCCTTGATACCTTTCACGAAATCCTCAATGTTCATATCCTTAATTCCCATTGAAAGAAGATTTTGACCTATACCCATTCCAAGGCCATAACAGAACTTATCCATAAATTCTAAAAACTATTTATAATTATTAATATTGTAAATTGTCATTTTGCTAACATCAAAAAATGAACAACAAAATTCAAACCCGAGCGAAGATAATGATAAATATTTGTAATATGCTATACAAACAAGCTTTTTTTTATCAAAAAGACATTATTTTTTATTTTTGAAAATCAAATTCAACAGAAGCTACAAATAACATTTTGTCAAAATGAAAATAAAAAACAGTTGATTTTCTTTTATTTAGTCAGCCCGAACAATTCCGCGACCAGACAATATTGCATAAAAAATCAGAAACTGCATAATTATAAACATTAAAATTAAAGAGGTTATAACATAAAGATTGATTTTATTGTATAACTTTGTAACATAAACAAAGAACAGAATTTCAAAAAAAATGGAGAATACCTATCTGATTGCAGGAATATTGGCTTTCATAGCCATCTGCTTTTTCATACTGAACAGAATCTACAGGAACCGTACCACAGTAAATACAGAACACCACGACCATGAAAGCGCCGACGGTGTATGCTGCGGCAAGCATACCAACTGCTCAAAAGGGTACGACAACAGCAATCTATACTTCGACGATGAGGAACTTGACAAGTTCAAGGGTGTAAAGCAAGAGGAATACAGCGACAGCGACATTGAAGAGTTCAGGCAGATTCTCTACACAATGAAAGAGGATGAGATTGACACATGGGTGCATTGCCTGCAGACAAGAGGCATTGAAATTCCACAGGAGGTGAAGGATGAGATTCTGATGATGTTGCAATGAGACCTGCACAATAAAAAGTCTGTTTACAAGTTATTAATGAATAAAAGTTATAAAGGCGTGACAAAAAGAGGTGTGGTACATATATTGACGGTTGTAGTTCTCTTGGCAAGCTTGTGCAGCTGCGCAAGCAAAAAGAAGAATACACAGGCTACACGCATGTACCATGCATTCACAGCACGCTACAATACATATCATAACGGCAAGGAGGCATACGACAAGGGAGTAAAGGCGCAGATCAACAACCACAAGGACAACTTTCTTGAGTTGTTGCCGCTATTTACAATAAGTGACAAGAACACGCAAAAGATAGAGAGCAACAACTATGACAGGGCTATTGAAAAATCGCAGAAGGCGATAAAGAGCCACTCAATAAAGAGACGCCCCAAAAAACCTGCCGGGAAGAAACTGACAGAAAAGGAGAAACTGTTCTATTCACAAAAAGAGTTCAACCCGTTCTTGTGGCAAGCATGGTTCTTGATGGCAAACTCCCAATACCAGAAGGGAGATTTCACCGAGGCTGCCGGCACATACATATACATTTCTAGACTTTACGAGAATAACCCCGATATTGTAGCTCAAGCACGCATTGGGCTGGCCAATTGTTATAGCGAAATGGGATGGCTGTATGAGGCAGAGGATCTGTTGCAACGTACAAGACGTGATACAATTCCACAGCACCTGCAAGCAGTCTATGCACACTCCATGGGAAACTTGTTATTGAAACAGGAGAGATACAGCGATGCCATTCCATACATAAACACCGGTATTGGCCGCAAAGGTATAACTGTTATCGAGAAAGCCAGGGAGTATTACCTTCTGGGACAGCTTCATACAAAGACAGGCAACCAACAGGAGGCATACAGATACTTTGGGAAAGCAATATCGCTAAGCCCGCCATACGAACTTGAATTCAATGCGCGTATAAGGCAGACCGAAACTGCTTCGGATGAGAACCACAAGAAGATTCTGCGCAAGTTGCGCCGCATGGCAAAATCGCCAAAGAACAAAGAGTATCTGTCACAGATATATTATGCGATAGGCAATATATACATGAGCCAAAAGGATACGACAGAGGCAATAAAGGCGTATGAGACAGGTATTGCAGAAGGTGCCACAAGCGGATATGGCACCGGTATGCTCCATCTTTCATTGGCAAAGGCATACTGGGACAAGAGAAAGTTCTCAAAGGCAAAGGACAATTACAGCAAGGCTCTTCCATTGCTCAGCGAAGAGTCACCTGAGTATAAGGAGATAAAATTCCGTGGCGAAGTACTTGCGGATATTGTCCCCTACACCGACATTGTTGAAAAGCAGAGCGAACTGCTATATTGGGCTTCATTGTCACCCGAAGAACTGTATCCAATTATCGACGAACTGATTAAAGAGGAAAAAAGGCTGCAGGAGCTGAAAGAAAAGGAGGAGAAAAAATCAAAACGTGAAAACGAAGGCAGCACACTCGACAAAGCAAACACTGCTGCCGGGATGGATGTCAGCAACAGCGGAGACAAATCGCAATGGTATTTCTATAACCCGCAGATAGTATCACAGGGAATTCGTACGTTCAAACAGAAATGGGGCGACAGGGAACTCAAGGACTATTGGAGATTCAGCCATGAGATTTCATCTATGATGGCTGTAGACACCACACAGACTGAAGGTGAAAGCAGCGACAGCATTTTTACCACCGACAGCACAGCAGTTGACAGCACAGCTGTAAACGTAACCGGAAACGAAGCTGCCGATTCACTATCAAAAGACCCTACCACAAGAGAATACTATATACAGCAGATTCCGGTAACTGAAGAGCAGAAACGCGCGGCACACACAGCTTTGGGTAAAGCGCTCTTTGAAGCAGGCAAAGGTTTCCAGAATAAGGTAAACGACAAGGTACTGGCAATTGCATACCTTGAACAGACAGCAAACGACCACCCCGATTTTGAGCAGAAAGCAGAACTGTACTACCAGCTGTTCCTTGCCTATTCACGCTGGGGGGAGACCGAAAAGGCTACACATTACAAGAAGCTGATGATTGCCGAGTTCCCGGACAGCACTGCCACAAAACAGATTCAAGAGCCCGACTTCTTTGACAATGCAGCTATGCGCAAGCACAAAGAGGATTCAATATACATAAAGGCTTATGGACATTATACCAGAAAGGAGTATGATCTTGTTGAAGAGGAGAACAGCTATGCTGCCGGCAAATACCCTAATGGCAACCATCGCGCACGTTTCCTTTTCATAGATGCAATGGCAAAACTATACAATAACAAGCACGAAGCAGCTTTGGCCAGTCTTGAGGAACTTATCAAAAAATTCCCGAAGGACAGTATAGGAAATATTGCACAGAGCATTACTACAGGCATTAAGGACGGACGACTGTTGCAGAGCGACATATCAACATCAATATGGGACCGCAAAGCAGACGGAAGCATGAAGAGTGCCACCGACAGTGTGCCACCTTTCGTTGCAAACGCCAACGAAGCATACTACTTTGTTCTCGCGTTCCCGAACAACACTGTTGATGAGAAGAGACTTCTTTTTGAAATTTCAAGGTACAACTTCTCGCGTTACATGGTGCGCAAGTTCGAGACCACATTCGAGAAGCTGCCACAGATAACACTGTTCGAGGTTAAAGAATTCCTTAATTTTGGCGAGGCACACCTCTACAGCAAACGCCTGTACTCTAATGCCGAGACAGCAAAGTTGCTTGAAGGTATAAACGCTTTGGTCATATCAAAAACCAACCTTGATTTGTTATTGAAATATTACAGTTTCGACGATTATAACAGATTCTACGAGGAGAGTATACTTGCAATACCGGATGTTGAGATTGACGGTTACTCGCTTGACGAGCCTGACTATGATATTGAAGAAAAGGAAACAGACGACAAGTAGAACCTACTAAAGAAGAAAAAGAGCCATGACATACAAGTTGCTTTGGGCCGATGACGAGATAGAACTGTTGGGAGCCCATATAATTTTCCTTCAAGGCAAAGGGTACGAAGTGACAAAGGTGACCAACGGACCCGACGCAATTGAAGCATGCAGGAACGAGGCTTTTGACCTGATACTGCTCGACGAGAACATGCCTGGCCTGACAGGTCTGGAGACACTTACCATAATAAAGGAGATTCACCCGTCGACACCGGTGGTAATGGTAACGAAAAGCGAAGAGGAGGATATAATGGAGCAGGCTATCGGTTCCAAAATAGCCGACTACCTGATTAAGCCGGTGAACCCTAACCAGATTCTGCTTACACTAAAAAAGAACATCCATCAGAAGGAGATAATTGCCGAGAAAGCCAATACTGCATACCAGCAGAACTTTGGCAAACTTGCAATGCAGATAAGTGACGCCGCAACAATTGAGGAGTGGATGGAGGTATACAGGAAGATTGTATACTGGGATTTGCAGCTTGAGGATGCAGACGTACAAATGCACGAAATGCTGAAGACACAGAAAGAGGATGCAAACAACATGTTCGGCAAGTTCGTGAAAAAAAACTACATGCAGTGGATTCAGGCGGCTCGTGAAGAACGCCCTGTAATGAGTACAGATATTTTCCGGGAACACATCTTTCCGCTTGTTGACGCCGGCGAAAAGGTTTTCATGATCATCATCGACAACTTCAGATATGACCAATGGCGTGTACTCGCCAACGAGATTGGCAGCATGTTCAACATTGAGGAGGATTTGTACACAAGCATTCTGCCCACGGCTACACAGTATGCGCGCAACGCAATATTCTCGGGGCTTATGCCAAGCAAAATAAAAGAGATGTTCCCACATCTGTGGGTTGACGAGGAAGAGGAGGAAGGCAAGAACCTGAACGAGTCGGAGCTGATTGATACACAGATTGCAAGATATCGCAGAAAGGACAGCTTCTCGTACAACAAGGTTCTTACATCGGCTGCAGCGGAAAAATATATCGATACAATAAAGAACCTGTCAAAGAATGACATAAATGTACTTGTCATGAACTTCATTGACATGCTCTCCCACGCACGTACCGAATCAATAATGGTGCGCGAACTTGCAGCCAACGAAGCTGCATACCGTTCTATCACTCTATCATGGATAAGACACTCGGCCATAAAGAAACTTTTCGAACATCTTGCCGAGAGCAACTATACTGTGGTTATAACAACTGACCATGGCAGTATACAGGTAGCCGAGCCGACAAAGGTAATTGGTGACAAGAATACAAATACCAATCTGCGTTACAAGCTTGGCAAAGCACTGAACTACAACAGCAAGGATGTATTTGAAATCAAAGAACCAGCAAAGGCATTCCTACCGGCGCCAAACATAAGCACAAGTTACATCTTTGCCACCGGCGACAGGTTCTTTGCATACCCCAACAACTACAACTACTATGCATCGTACTACAAGGATACATTCCAGCACGGAGGTATATCTATGGAAGAGATGCTTATCCCGATAATAAAACTGAGACCCAAAGGAAAATAACAGAGAAACAATGAAAGAACATATAATAAACATAGCCGGTCTGGAAGATTACCCTGCAGCAGCACGGGAGTTCATAAAGTTTATGGACAAGGGAAACCTTTTTGCATTCTATGGCAAGATGGGTTCGGGCAAGACCACATTCATCAAGAGCATATGCGAGGAACTTGGCGTAACTGACGCAATCAATTCCCCCACATTTGCCATTGTAAACGAGTACGAGGACAGGGACGGTGACACAATTTACCACTTCGATTTCTACCGTATAAAGTCAATTGCCGAAGTTTACAACATGGGCTACGAAGAGTACCTGTATGGTGGAGCATACTGCTTTATGGAGTGGCCCGAACTAGTGGAGGAACTGCTGCCCGAGGAGTGTATAAGAGTAGACATTGTAGAGAACGCCGACAGCACAAGAACCGTGAAGATAACCACATCCGAATAATAGAGGTTTAAAAGAGGGAATTCATAAAAAATCACTACATTTGCATTTGGATGTACGAATAAAAAGCACAGAACAACATACTATGAAGATTAACGCTAACGTATCGGGAACAAGAACCATCGAAGTAAACGAGGTTCAGTTACAGATTATAAGAAGATATTCACTGCTCGACCGCATAGCCAACAGTGCCGGCACTGTTGACGAGGACTCATTGAACAGACTGCGCTTGACAGTGCGCTCACTCATAGCGTCACAGGAGATGGCTTCGAAGGAGTTGCTTGAACTGTGCCTTGTCCTATATCACGAGGATATGAAGGCATACGGACTCAACAACCTTATAAAGCTATACAACGAATGGATGGCAAAGGAGAGTGCAGACAGCATAGCAGACACAGATAATGCAGAGCAGGAAAATAACTGATTGGCTACCGACAACCCGTAAGGAGGCCGAAATGCGCGGATGGGATCAGCTGGATGTAATAATATTCAGCGGAGATGCTTATGTAGACCACCCGTCGTTTGGTGCTGCAGTCATAGGCCGCCTGCTTGAAGCCGAAGGGCTTCGTGTGGCAATAGTACCACAGCCCAACTGGCAGGACGACCTGCGCGATTTCAAGAAGATGGGACGCCCAAGGCTGTTCTTTGGAATTTCGGCAGGTTGCATGGACTCAATGGTAAACAAATACACCGCAGCCAAGAGATTCCGCAGCGAAGACGCATACTCGCCCAACGGCAAACACAGCATGCGCCCCGAGTATGCAACTACTGTATACTCGAACATACTGAAGGAGCTGTTCCCCGACACTCCTGTTGTCATTGGAGGTATAGAGGCCTCAATGCGCCGTTTTACCCACTATGACTATTGGCAGGATTGCCTGAAAAAAAGCATACTCGCCGACAGCAAGGCCGACGTACTTGTATACGGCATGGGTGAACAACCTATAACAGCGCTCACAAAGGCCATGACAGGCCTGCTTGATACAAACGACGGAGAGTATATCACAGCAACCCAAGCTAAAGAGATTGCCAAAGAGATAAGGCAGATAGGCTATGTATCAAGCAACAAGGATATCGTTTTCGATGAAGATAAGGACAAAATCCTTGCACCTCACAGTGAGTGTCTAAAAAGCAAGGAGCGACAGGCCGAGAACTTCAGAATCATTGAAAAGGAATCGAACAGAAAGAATGCAAAGAGGCTGATACAGGAGTGCGATGGAAAACTGATTGTTGTAAACCCACCATTTGACACCATGACCACCGAGCAGCTCGACCACAGTTTCGACCTGCCATATACACGCCTGCCCCACCCCAAATACAATGGCAAGCGCATACCTGCCTACGACATGATAAAGCACTCGGTAAACATTCACCGCGGTTGCTTTGGAGGCTGCGCATTCTGCACAATATCGGCTCACCAGGGCAAGTTTATTGTAAACCGCAGCGAAGAGAGCATTCTGCGCGAGATTGAGGCAATAGCAGGTATGGATGATTTCAAGGGATACCTGAGTGACCTTGGAGGCCCATCGGCCAACATGTACATGATGAAGGGCAAGAACAGCGACCTGTGCGCCAAGTGCTCACGGCCCTCGTGCATACAGCCCAAGGTATGCCCCAACATGAATATCGACCACAGCGCACTGCTCAAGTTGTACAAGAAGGTTGATTCACTGCCATGTATAAAGAAGAGTTTCATAGGCAGTGGTGTCAGGTACGATATGCTGCTTCACAGAACAGGTGACAAGCAGCGTGATGAAGTCACCGACAGATATACCGAGGAACTGATAAGAAATCACGTCAGCGGCCGTTTGAAGGTTGCTCCAGAGCATACAAGCGATGCAGTGTTAAGACTCATGCGCAAGCCATCGTTCAAGCAGTTCCACGATTTCAAGCGTATATTCGACCGCATAAACAGCAAGTACAGCCTGAAGCAGCAGATTATTCCCTACTTCATCAGCAGCCACCCCGGCAGCACAGTAGAGAGTATGGCCGAACTTGCAGCAGAAACAAAACAGCTCAACTTCCATCTGGAACAGGTGCAGGACTTTACACCAACGCCTATGACAATGGCAACCGAGATGTATTACACAGGAATAAATCCCGAAACGGGAGAGAAAGTGTATGTTGCCCGATCAATGAAGGATAAGGAGGCGCAAAGGAGATTCTTCTTCTGGTACAAGCCCGAGGAGCGCAAGCAGATTATTCAGACACTGCGACAACTTGGACGTAACGACCTGATAAAGAAACTGACAAACTGATACAATAAAACCCGCTTTTAGCGGGTTTTATTGTATCAGTTTGCAGGATGTTCCTGTTATTACAAGCAAGAATTACTCGGTAACCTCGAACTCTTCTTCGAAAATTTCTACTTCGGCGATTCTAAATACTCCCTCGATGAATGTAAACGTAGAGACGGTACCTACGCCGCTCCCATTCGCGTTAAAGTCAAATTGCTCAATAAGGCTAAGGGCGACGTCAAAGAACAGGAAGTCTTCATGGGCGATTTCCCCATCATGACCGATACCGGCACTTTCATCATCAACGGCGCTGAACGCGTCATCGTCTCTCAGCTCGTTCGCTCCCCAGGTGCCTACTACGATTCCTCCATCGACCCGGCTGGTAAAAATATCTATACCGCTCAAGTCATCCCTAACCGCGGCGCATGGATCGAATTAGAAACCGATAACTCTGCCGCTATCGCCGTCCGTATCGACCGCACTAGAAAAATGCCTATATCTTACTTACTACGCGCTCTCGACTTAGAATCTAACCAACAAATCCTCGAAATGTTCGACTTATCTTTCTTCATCGAACATAAACTCCACGATGAGACTACCGCTAACCTCTTGCTCGCTAAACTCTCGACCAATCCTGATAACTCC
>JAFZFM010000103.1 GCA_017555865.1 Bacteroidaceae bacterium | reverse complement strand
TTTATTATTTTTTGTAGGACGCGTAGCGGGCTACGTAACCGAGAAAAAGAAGAAAACAGACATTTTTGAATATAAAAAACAACGAAACAGCGACTTATAGTATAAGAAAAACTTTTTTTAGAAATTTAAACAGCTTCTTAGATACACGTATCCAAGAAATCCAGTAGCTTAAGATATATGAAAAGAATTCTTACTGTCGCATTCCTCTTTTGTCTGGCCACGCTGGCACAGGCACAGTTGCTTGATTACAAGACAATCGAGGAGATTGTAAAGAACGAAAGGACATATTTCAATGATATTGTAGAACTCTTCAACAACGACGACCCATACATCGATGTTGACGACATAGCCCTTGTCTACTACGGCCAGGCATTCCTTCCCACATACGCACCGGGAAAGGATGCCAACGAGAAGAAAATGAGGGAGTATTTCAATGAGGATAACTACCCGAAGGTGTATGAGATGGCCAAGACCATACTTGAGTATAATCCGGCCAACCTTGATGCGCTCTTCTATGCATGGATATCGTCAAAGACATTAGGCAAGAGCGAGGATGAGTACCTGTCGTATGTCAACAAGCACCAGGAAATCATCGGTATGATAAGGACATACGGTGACGGCAGGAGCAGCAGAACCCCGTTCCGTATCATCAGCCCCGAGGACCAGAAGCATGTGATGTTCTCACTGAACATAGAGGATGAGATAGCACGCGACCTCGATACAGAATCACTGTGTAACATCATCTTAGTAAACCCTACAAGGGAGTTCCAGGCACGCAGAATGTACTTCGACATCAGCCTTTACCTGAACCACGTGTCAAAATAAACCTATATATAGAATCAAAAGAATCCCGATGGGTCCCATCGGGATTCTTCATAGACAGCACTACCCTACAATGCGAAATATACTCAAATACACATTACGCACACTACTTGCACTGTTCATAATGACAGTACTGTGGGTATTGGTATACCGTTTTGCCCCGATACCGGGAACACCGCTCATGCTCATACGCAAGGTATCGGAGGATATACCCATAACCTTGAGCTGGACACCGATTGAGGAGATAAGCCCGGAGATGGCCATTGCTGTAGTAGCGGCAGAGGATGCGCACTTCATGGAGCATAACGGTTTTGACTGGGAGCAGATAGGGAAGGCGTATGAAGAGTCGGAAAGCGGCAAACGCCTGCGCGGAGCAAGCACCATAAGCCAGCAGACGGCAAAGAATGTATTCCTGTGGCCCGGGCGCTCATGGCTGCGCAAAGGATTGGAGGCATACTTCACAACGCTCATTGAGCTTTTGTGGAGCAAAGAGAGGATAATGGAGGTATACCTCAACTGCATTGAGACAGGAGAGGGGCTGTACGGTGTTGCAGCAGTTGCCGAAGCGAACTTCAACAAGTCACCCGACAAGCTCACGAGGAAGGAGTGCGCACTGATAGCAGCCACACTACCCAACCCACGGAAATACAGTTCAAAGAAGCCATCAAAATACATGTTGAAAAGACAGGCTGCAATACTGAAGGAGATGAATTACATACGCAACAGCAAGCTGAACCCAGTACCTGAATCACGACCTAAGAAAAGCCCATCTAAGCATTAAAGGTATGATCCAGCACCTGAAATACGAGAAGAAGCTTTTAAAAGGGATAAATCAAGCCAGAAGCGACAAACAAATGATAAGACAAAGATGAATGAACATTATAACGACGAACAACAGCATATGAAAACAAAACAGGAAATCACTTCACTTATTGGAGAGATCAACAAGATAGACCTTTCATATGTCAAGCCGAACGAGAACAAGGTATATCTGCTATTGGTTTGCGTGGGACACATTGATGGCAGCCCACAAATGCAGAAAGCACTATTGGACAAGATGGAAGGCTACATAGGCCACATCACAAGCGACTGGTTCAGGAATGAATATCCTGAGATGCAACCTGTAACCGTCATAAAATTCAAGGAAGAGCCCGATGAACTGATACTGCAGCTGCTAAGCAAATGCATTCCATGGTTCAATGATTATGGCATTGACTTGAGATTCCAGTTGAATGACGACTATTTCAGGATAACCGTAAGCGAAAGATAAAAGCCGGATAATGTCTTTAATCACCAATAGAAGAAAACCCTGAAAGGGTGCTATCTTGCAGCATAGCCCGTGAGGGCTATGTAATAATGAAATATATTACAAGACAGACCTGAAAGGGCGAAATAATATTATGGCATAATCATTGGCTAAAAATTATATTCACATTGTATTCTCAACAAAGAACAGAGAAAACACAATGCGTAAAGAAGAGCTGACAGAAATATTCTCGTACATTGCTGGAATCGTAAAGAACTGCGAATGTCATTCAATATGCGTAGGAGGTACAACTAACCATATACATATCTTATGCAATTTGAACAAGAATTTGGCTTTGAGTAAACTTATTGCAATAATAAAGGCAAATTCTTCAAAATGGCTACGCCAAAAAGACTGTTACTATAGAGCTTTTGCATGGCAAGACGGATATGGAGCATTTTCAGTCAGCCAATCAGTCGTGGAGAAAACAACTGAATACATAAAATCGCAAGAAGAGCATCATAAAAAGACAGATGCAAGAGAAGAACTGATATCATTGCTCAACGCCTACAACATTGAATATGACGACAGGTACATATAATTCCGCCCTTACAGGGCTGTAATTGTTGGATGAATGCTACATACATTCATAGGCCGATGGCCTATGCTATATAATAGCGCCCCTACGGGGCTACACATTTACAAAAAACACAAAACAACATAACCCCGACGGAGTGAAATTACCCAACGTAGCCCGTACAGGGCTATGAAAAACGATAACACAACCAAAACAGCCCTGTAAGGGCGACATTATCCAGCATAGTCCGCAAGGGCTATGGAAATGTCCGTGAGGGCTATGAAAACAAAACGACGACATAACCCCAATAGCCCTGAAAGGGCGACATTATCCAGCATAGCGCACAAACGGATGTCCGCGTTTCTCTAATTCCTTGTCAAGTTCGTTGAGTACGATATTGCTAAGAAGTGGGCTGAGAGGACCACCTTGTGGAGTACCGACGTTGCTCTCGTGAACAATTCCGTTGACCATAACTCCTGCTTTCAGATACTTGTGTATCAGCGATATTACCCTACTATCCTTGATTGTAAAGGATAGTAGGCGCATTAGGAAGCTATGGTTGACGGTATCAAAGAACTTCTCCAGGTCAAGGTCGACACAATATGTGTAGCCTTGATTTACGAATTCTTTTGAGCGAAGCAGAGCATCATGTGCAGAGCGGTTGGGGCGGAAGCCATAGCTGTTTGCACTGAACTTCGGTTCATAGATTGAGGTCAACACTTGAGATAAGGATTGTTGGATTACTCGATCTACCAAGGTCGGTATGCCGAGCTGACGTTTCTTGCCGTTGTCCTTGGGTATCTCTACTCTGCGGACGGGGTTAGGCTTGTAACGTCCTTTTAGAATTGATGCCGTCAGTTCTTCTCCATGGCTTTTGAGATATGGGAGGAGGTCATCCAGTCCCATATTATCGACACCGCCACTGCCCTTGTTAGACTTGACGCGCTTATATGCTGTGTTCATGTTTGCATGGGACATTATTGTTTCCAACAGCATCTCACTACTTAAGTTCACTTCCACAAGTGATTCATGTGATATGCCTATTACGGTCTGCACTCCTGCGTACTCTTCGGATTCCGTCCTATCTGTCTGCAGGCAGCCTTTCGTTTTCTGCTTTTCTTCCGTCATAGGGTT
>JAFZFM010000102.1 GCA_017555865.1 Bacteroidaceae bacterium | reverse complement strand
GGAACTTGCCGAGGCATTAACCCCCGTGAGCGATATAGCAGCTCTGCTCGATGTCGATGAGAGTATGTTGCGCGAGGAACTCAGCAATAAACTCTCACCTTTACGCAAGGCCTATGACAAAGGCAAAGCGACTACCGCGTTGGCTCTTCGCAAGCAGGAACTTGAGCTTGCGAAGGTCGGTTCTCCGCTTGCTGTGCAACTCACGGCAAGCTATGTAAAAGATATGACTATAGACGAATGATATGCCACTGCCCGCAATTATAGATACTGCCCGTGAACATCTTTTCGCTGATGCCAACGATATGCAACGTATCGGGCTACCGCTCGCTACGCAAGAGCATATCTTCCGCTTGCGTGACCTTTACAATTTCTGGCTGCAACATCCTCGTATCAAGGATAAGGAGATTGTACTTAAGCTGCAGCAGGATTATAAGCTCGGCAAGAGCCAGGCTTATACAGACCTTTCCATATTGAAACTGCTCCTCGGTGAATTTCAGAAGACATCCAAGGACTATCATCGTTACCGTTTCCTTGAGATGATCAATGAGGCTTATGAGGTAGCCCGCATCAACAAGGATGCAAAGGCTATGGCGGCAGCTGCAGACAAGTACGCGAAATACACCCAGCTCGACAAGGAGGATGAAATCAACTTCGATTATGACAAGATTGTTGTGCAGGCTTTCGTGCCGACCGATGACCCCTCTGTCGCTGGATTCAGGCCTATTCCTAACCTTCGCGATGTTGTCAGGGAGAAAATCGAGCAGTACAGCAAGGATTTTGACTACATCGAAGAGATTAAGCTGGAGGATGAGGATTTCAATCCTGATGATATATTCAAAGTGAACCCTAATGTCACAGAAAGTCTACCTTAACGATATACAACAGGAAGTGATGTACATAGGTGCAAAGGATACTATTCTTTGTGCCGGCCGTGCTATTGGTAAAGGTGTGATACACGCAGAATGGAACCTGAGGAACTTTCAACGTATGCCTGGTTCGATTACGGGCTTCGTATCTCCCAATGCCAAGCGTGCGCTCACGAATACACTGCCTTCTATGTTTGTTCACTGGGAAAAGTGGGGCTTCAAACGTAATGTCCATTGGTGTATCGGCCGTAAACCTCCTAAAGCCTGGGGATGGGGTGAGCCTATATTCAAGCCCGAGAACTATGATAACGTGCTATCTTTCTATAACGGTTCTATCGGCTTCATTATATCCCAGGATAGGCAAGGTACATCGAACTCGCACAGCTTCGACGCATTGGATATCGACGAGGCCAAGTTCGTGGACTTTGAGCAACTGAAAGATGAAACTTTCCCTGCTAATCGTGGAAATCGCCAATACTTCGGGCATAAGAGCTACCACCATGGTATGTTGATAACAAGTGATATGCCTTTGACAAAGAAAGGCAGTTGGTTCCTCGACTACCGGAACAAGTGCGACCAGGAGACCATTGACCTTATTCGTGGTATTGTCTATGAGATATGGAAAGTAAAGGAGCGTGTAAGGAAAATGCAGGCTGAAGGTCGTCCTGTTCCTGAATATACAAGAGCTTATCTTACACAGCTCAACCGCGACCTGTGCAAACTGCGTTCTGTCGCGGTGTATTATCGCGAGGCTTCTACGTTGTACAACCTCGCTGTACTTGGTGATGCCTTCATTGCCCAGCTGAAGCGTGACCTGCCACCGCTTACATTCCAGACATCTGTAATGTGCAAGCGTGTCGGTATATCGCGTGACGGCTTCTATAATTCGCTTACCGAGGGCAATTATTACTCGGCCACCAACTTTGATTATCTGGACTCTCTTGAGTACCAGTTCGATAAAATCAAAGAGCCTTCTTCCTTGATGGATGCCGATGTGGTTTCTACGCAACCTATCTGCATTGCCTTTGACTTCAATGCCAACATCAACTGGATGGTGGCCGGACAGGTTGCCGATGGCCGGCACCTGCGTATTATCAAATCATTCTTCGTTAAGTATGAGCGTAAGCTGGTGGAACTCGTTGGCGATTTCTGCAAGTATTATCGCAACCATAAGCGCAAGGAGGTTGTGTTTTATTATGACTCTACTGCCATTGGTAGCAATTACGCTGTCAATGATGAGGACTTCCGTTGGGTTATCATCGAGGCATTCAAAGCTCAAGGCTGGGATGTCAATGACGTCTATGTGGGCAAACCTATGCACCACTTGGAGAAGCAGCTACTCATCAATCGTATGCTGGAGGGGAAAGCAAATCGTCATATCCTTATCAACCGCGAGAACAACGAGGATCTGATGATATCAATACAGACTGCAGGTGTGTACAATGGTGGCAAGGATAAGCGCGGAGAGAAACTCGCCGAGACTGAAGAAGACAGACTCGAGAGCCGTACCGATGGTAGCGACGCTTTTGATACGTTGGCCATCGGCTGTGAGAGGTTCCCACAACTTGTCACCGATGTTCTGTATGTGGGTTCGTGCCCTACCTAAAAAGGTAATCGGCATTATATAGGTGGTGTGGTGAGGTAATCGCCACACCGCTTTTTTTATGCGTGCGTTCGCGCTTACCGCCGATTTCGGTCGGCATATTCCGCGAAAATATAATCGGTAATCGGCGGTCTTGGCGTAGGGCGCTGGGGGGTACCCTTACGGATAACCGCATAAAATGCGGCGGGGCGCTCGCGTAATTGCCCGATACTCATTCAATTACGCTCGCGAGGGGCGGAAAAAATCCAAATTTGCTGAATTTTCCCCGTTTTTTCGATAGGTAATTATCTATTATTCAAGCGCCTGCAAAGGGGGGCGCGCGGCGAAATTCCTTTCATTTTTGACATATTTCTTTCAGATATGCAATATGAACAGAATTTCGCGGTTCCGTACCCTGCTTGTATTATCTCCGTCTCTTCATCAAGTCTCAAGACCGAATACTGCACGGGTGTTCTTGTTTCTATTGCGATAGCACAGCTATCTGTTTTTTGCTCTTTTTCTCCCACCTCGCCTTTTCATTAAATCCTTTGTATAGCGACCGTTCTGTGTTTCCCTTTTTAGCTGCAAAGGTACTTTCGCCATCTCGCTAATCAAGGTCAGGCCTCCGGTTTCTCTAAAAATCTCCACACCTCTTTTCTCTCAGGTAGTATTTCTCGAATAAAACCTTGCACCACTGCGCTGTCGGACACTTTTAAGCAGCCACAAAAGGCGAAACAAACGGTCGGCGATATACGACGGAAAAATTAAAAAAAAGCTCAGTGTGAGGAGCAAAAAAGTTAAAAGGCTCACACCGGATCTGGCTTCAACCGCCAGATAAATTATTGCAAAGCAAG
>JAFZFM010000101.1 GCA_017555865.1 Bacteroidaceae bacterium | reverse complement strand
TTTGTTGTTGTGCTCGCCTTCAAAATGCTCATTTACGCTTAGTAAACTGCGCTTTTTCAGTCTTCGCACGCCTAAAAATAGCTCTTTTTATTCAACCTCATGACAAAAGAGGGCAACCCATTTACTTTTGGGTCACCCTCACAATAATGTTGTGAATATTATTTATTCTTCTTTGGCAGCATATAGGTCGGAATTTCGGGGACGTTCTCCTCGTAGTAGAATCGTGTATTTGTTTCCTGTGCTGCAGCACGGCTTGCCGGTGCATATGGTGTTCCGGTAACTTCGAGGGTTCCTATATATGCAACCTTCAGGTAGGATACAGAACTCTTGTTTACGTATTCATCATTATTGTATCCGGTAGTTACAGTAAAACCTACAGTTCCTTGGGTGTCGCTGTAATAGTGGTGTACATAAACCCTGTACTTACCCGGTTTTGCTTCTGTAAAATAGATATGTTCGGGGCCTGGGCCATGCAGGTCATCGCGGTCAAGGTATCCTCCACATGCGCAATACATATTACTAAAGTATATGTGATGACCCTCAGGGTCGTATACGTGCAGGTCAATGTCGCAATTCGGGTCTGTCGGGCTCCAGTCGAGTCTGAATGTTATGTTTGCTGTTTGGGTTGGTGTGCCGCTGAATGTGACAGTTTCCGATATAGTCTCTTTGGTGACAATATCGATGACTTTGGCTTTCATGTATTGGGTCTCTTTGTTCTCCTGGTCGAGTGTCCAGTATGTCTGTGCATATCCGAATGGATCGGTAGATACCGTGTCGGCATGTGCTATACCATTGTGTTCTTCGGTTTCAAATACCACTTTGTGGAAGTTGCTGGCAAGAACCTCGGAGCCATCGGAGCCTATTGTGGTTACTTTGACGCGGATCGGTTCATTGAGGCGGCGTCCGATAAGGCCATCCTGGTTGTCGCCCGAATATTTTGCCAACGAGGCTTTGGTTGCTGTTGTGATCTTGCCATTATAATAGTAGAGTCCGAAAGAAACATTGTCGGGTGATTCCAGTCGCATGGTAACACGCATTACAGCATTGATTGTTCCGCTGCAAGCCTGATATATAGTATATCCTGCCATAAACTTCTTGAGAGCAGTTTGGACAAATTGTGCTGCAACCTGTCTGGCACCGGCTTGTACCAGCATTTTTTCCAAATGCCCTTCTTTGATATAATCAAGGATACCCAAGCTTACAGTTTCCGCAATATCCCAAGCATCGGTATTTGGATTTGTAAATAAACCAGCTATGTCCATTCCGCGGGCTGTCATGAATGTGACCATGTCGCTAGCGGTTTTCATTATCCATTTTTGGTCAAGAGGCAGTCCAAGGACTTCGAGAATATTGCATACCACGTGTCTGCCCTGGTCAATATAGCTTTCGGCTGTGGTTTTATCAAAATAGAACTGATATTCTCCTTCTCTTGTGAACGTGTATGTAGCGTCGTTTGAACCTATGTCGTTCTTGAAGAAGAAACTTATGCCACGGTCGTCGCCCGATGGTATGTCGAAATTTTCCTCTGTATTGTGGTGTTTTATAGTGCCCGAGTATAAAGGTGTGAGTGAATAGTTGGTGAATATGACCTTTGCACCATCTGTTTTTACATAGAACGGCCCCACATTTATACCTGCAATTGTTGAATAGCCCTTGAGCTGGGGTGCTCTGGTGTAGGTGTGTGCATATTCGGGTGTCTCTATTCCTTCTTCGTAAGGAAGCTCTCCGTCATTCTCTTCTTCATCACCTGTCGCTACTGCCTGTTCGAAAACTTTGTTGAGAGCTGTTACAAGCGCTGTGTTTCCGGAATCAAACAATGGGCGCCCATTGCGTGTAGTCTCGGCTATCAACTCTTCAAGTTCGTTGAAGGATGGACACTCTGTTATAAGTTGTACAAGTTGTGGATATACTTCGCTTATTGTTCCGCTGAGTGCTGGGTGCATTGTGACCATGGCTATTGCTGTAGAGCGTGCAGAGAGTTCCTGTGTCTCTTCACTATTAAAATCGGCGCGTGCCATCAGCAGCAATTCGTCGTTGGAATCGGTGAGCATAAGCAATTGGGGCAAGTTGCCTTCATAGCTCATGGCTCTGCCTGTTCCGTCGTTCTCTACATTCTCTTCTCCACAAAGTGATACTATTTTAAGTTTGCTTAGCTGTGTGCCTTGGGGCAAATCATCTGTGGCTATCTTGTAGGCAACCTGTATCTCCTTGAAACCGGTTTCTTCATTTTCGGGTTTACTACCGGTTGTCTCATCAATAATATTCTCGTTGCAGGCAAAAAATGTTCCAATCATGGCAACAATTGCCGTTATTATAAAAGAAGTCTTTTTCATAATAATCAGAATCTGAAATTAACATAAACTTTAAAACCGTTGTGCTTGATATCATCGGTTATGAATGCACATTCGTCGCGCTCTGCACCGCTGTACCTGCAGTTGCCGAAACGTGTCTCGATACCTATACCTGCAGCACCGTATGTTATAGAGCTTCCTCCAACAAAGAATGTGGCATAGTTGCTGTATGAGTCGCTGTCTGTCTTAATAGCCGAATATGATGGGGCATATCTAAAGTATGCGTGAATGTATAGTTTGTCATCGGCTCTTATGGTTAAAGATGGGCCTACATGTATGCCTGCCTCGGCCTGTTGTAGTTTGTAGTTGTTTGTGCCGGAATTGGTGATATGCTTTATTTTGTAATTTGTATAGCTGAAGTCGAGCCAGGTTACATCAATTCCAAAGCGCATTATGTCGAGAATGGGATTTTCATGCAGATAGAAAGTGCGTCCGATTGTGAACGAAGCGCCGAAGTTGCTTTCAAGATCCTGTATGTTGTCCTGTGACATTGTTGTGGCTACAAATCCAATATTGGCATAGTTGCAGTTCCATCCGTTGCTGTACTCAGTACTTGTGTCTATGTTTACTTGTTCGTTGTAGGTGACATTTTCACTGCTTCTCTTTTCTTGTACCTTAATGCCTGTTTGAGGCTTTTTGTTGACCGATATCCTCAGTTCCTTATACTCCTTTTCTCGTTTTTTATTCTCCTGGGCAAAACACACTGCAAAAGAGAGTATGGAAATCAATAGTAAGATTGCTCTTTTATTCATTTTATTCAAATCTAAAATCGTTAGTGACCGTTTTTTTGAGAAATAGTTGTATGGCTTACCCGTTCTTTATTGGGCAAGCAGAATTAAACAGGTGTTTTCCATAGGCAGTAATCTTGAATATTAAAACATTGTTAATGTTTGGTAAATATATTCAAAATTATTGCTATAGATAAAATAATAGTGTGAAAATTACTGACTTGTAGAATTAATTGCTATAGTATACGCGCTTGATTCTGTTCGAAACCGATGTCAATACCTCATAAGGTATTGTGTCAAGCCATCCGGCAATGGTATTTACAGGTAGTTGTGGACCGAAAATTTCAACAATGTCACCCTCCTTGCAATCAATGTCGGTAATGTCTATCATGCATACGTCCATGCATATATTGCCAATGTACGGTGCCTTCTGTCCGTTTACAATGCAGTATCCCCTGCCGTTGCCAAGTTTGCGGTTCAGGCCGTCGGCATATCCTATAGGCAGTGCTGCAATGCGCGAGGGACGTGTGAGAATACTCTTGCGGCTGTAGCCAACACTCTCTCCTTTGTCAACATTGTGGATTTGTAGAATTATTGTCTTTAGTGTAGATATTGGTTGTAATGTGGCATCCTCGGTTATTGGAGAAATTCCATACAATCCAATTCCAAGGCGTACCATATCGTGTTGTGCACATGTAAAGCGTTCTGCACCGGCGCTGTTGCATATGTGGCGCAGAATCTTGTGTGAGAATGCTGCCTGTAACTCCGTTGCGGCTTTTTCAAACTTTTCCATCTGCATTTTTGAGAACTCGTCGAACATTGGCGAATCGCTCCCTACAAAATGTGTGAAAACGGAGCGCGGAACAAGTGCCGACTGTTTTTTAAGGCTTTCGATCAGTTCCGGAATATCACTTGGCTGGAATCCCAGGCGGTGCATGCCGGTATCTATCTTTATATGTATGGGATAGTCTGTTATTCCCTCATGGCATGCTGCATGCAATAGGGATTTGAGCATTCCGAAACTATATACCTCCGGCTCCAGTTTGTTGTCGAAAAGTGTACTGTACGAACTTGGTTCGGGGTTCATTACAATGATACCGGTAGTAATACCCTCTTTTCTCAGTTCAGCTCCCTCATCGGCAACAGCCACTGCCAGATAGTCTACATTGCAGTCTTGCAGTGTGCGTCCTACTTCAAGTGCGCCGGCTCCATAGGCCGAAGCCTTTACCATGCATACGGTCTTTGTGTCGGGGTTAAGGTTGCTGCGGTATCGGTTCAGATTGTCGCGCAAGGCGCTGAGGTTTACTTCCAGAATTGTCTGGTGTACCTTTTTTTCAAGAGACTCGGATACATCCTCGAAATGGAAAGAACGGGAGCCCTTGATGAGCACGCACTCATCGTGCATGCAACCGAGCAGCCCCGATGTAAGCAGGTCTTCGGTTGTCTTGAAAAAATGGCACTCAATGTTTGAATCAATAAAGATTCCAGCCTGTGAGTCTATATCCTTTCCAATGCCGATGAATTTCTCGATCTTTCTCTCAATCAGTTGCTTCAGGACTATACGGTACAAAGCCTGGGCGCTCTCACCAGTCTGCTTTATGTCGGCAAGAATGAGTGTGCGTTTAAGGTGTGGCATTGCATTGCAGCGGCGTTCCATAAAGTCAAGTGCAATGTCAAGTGAGGCTGTATCCGAATTATAGCTGTCGTTTATGACGGTGCAGCCACGCTTTCCCTCCTTGACCTCAAGTCTCATAGCAACAGGTTCAAGCTGTGCCATACGTTCTGCTATAACATTGGCAGGAATCATCAGGTACAGTGCTGCTGCAAGGCAACTTATTGAATCTTCAATAGAGGCATTGTCAAGGAATGGTATGCTGTAACTGTTCTCAATAGTCAGATAACGGTACGTTATTGTCGTTCCTGTTTCGCTTTTTTCAATGGACTTTATGAACAGTGGCCGCTCGGGGTCCTTGCGAGACCATGCAATCTCTCTCGATGGCAACATTGAACGTGTGACGCAACTTGCCAGCAAGGTGTCGTCGGCATTGTAGATTACAATATCGCACTTGCGGAACAGCTGTAGCTTTTCGAGGCATTTTTCCTGCATGCTGCTGAAATTCTCCTGGTGTGCGCTGCTTATATTGGTGACAATGCCTATGGTCGGTTTAATTATACGCTGCAGGTTTTCCATCTCCTGTATGCGTGATATTCCGGCTTCGAAAATACCAAGGGTGCTGTTTTCATCAAGTTTTGTAACCGATAGGGGTACGCCAATCTGTGAGTTGTAGCTACGTGGTGAGCGGGTTACAAAGTAATCGCCTGTTGTGAGCTGGTATAGCCACTCCTTTACAATGGTCTTGCCGTCGCTGCCGGTGATACCGACTATGGGTATGTTGAATTGTGAACGGTGGTACGCAGCCAAAGTCTGCAATGCTCCAAGACTCTCCTTTACTATTACAAAGTTGGCCTCGTTGAGTGCCGGGAATTTTTCGGCGCTGTTGACGACAAAATTCCTGACTCCTCTGCCGTACAGTTCCTCAATATAGTTGTGTCCGTCACCATGCTTTGTCTTTATTGCAAAAAAGATGGTGTCCTCGGGAAAACTGAGGGAGCGGCTGTCGGTGAGCAGTCGGGATACGGTTCTGCCAGGCGAATGTATTATTGCTCTCGCTTTTAGAACGGCTGTTATCTGTTCAATAGTATATTGCATTGCATTATCTCTTTTTCAAAGTCAAGTCCCGGATGTTTTTCCAAAACGGTTTCAATCCTGTTCAAAGTGTTCTTCAGAAACTGCTTGTATGCACTTGCCAGTGGGTCGTAGGGCTTGTGCCCGATGGCTCTGTTTATATCTTCAATTTCCCGGTTGATACCGTGTGTCTCATCGGTAAACCAACTGCTGCCGAATTTTTCCCATATATAGTCTACTGCAACCTGCGACGGATGTACCATGTCGGCAGCATAGAACCTGTAGTCGCGCAGCTCGTCAAGCATTATCTCGTATGCAGGGAAGTAGTGGGTGTTGTGTGGGAACTGCTTCAGGATTTTATCAATGGCAAGCAGCAATGTTCCCTTGCTCTTCTGGTTGTCGTGTGCTCCATCGCGCAGGTGTCGTATGGGGCTCACTGTGAAAATGAACTTAATATCCGGGTTTGCAGCAGTGTATAGCTCCATTGTATTTGTCATTGCGGCAACAATCTCGCTAATATCCAACATTCTGCGTGTGAACAAGTTGCCTGGCAACTTGTGGCAGTTACCTACAATATTGTTATTGCTGTTCAGGTAATAGGCATAGGCGGTTCCTAATGTGAGTATCACATAGTCGCAAGTGCTCACTTTTTTATGTGCCACGTCAATAGCGGCGTTTATGCCGGTCAAAAGTTCCTCTTTTGTACTGCGCGAAAAATCTCCATGATGAAGGTAGCTGTGCCATTTTTCATTGTGCTTGAAAATCTCTGGCGATTCGGCAGTGAATAACTCGCATTTTGCAATTCTTTCAAGCATGGCTGTTATCGACAAGGGATTGTATAGAATGCCAAAGGGGTTTATGCAGATGTTGAATTTCCTTTCGGCAAGTTTCCCTCCGATATTCTCGGCAAAGCATGAACCGGCAAGAATGATATTGCTTTTGTGCGTGATTCTTGCAGGGCTTGTCGGTATCTCTATGGGTGTTGTGAATTGCATTGTTTGCATTTGTTACAGAATTATGCAAAAATAATCAACTTTGTCAATATAATCTCCCTTTAGGCCGAATAAATATCAAAACTTGTTGCTTTGTCTTTGAATGGGGTTTTGTTTTTGGACAGTTTTTCTCTATTTTCTTTTGTTTTGTCATAAAATTGCTATCTTTGAGATAATATTGAAGATTTTCTGCGCTCGCTGTAAAATATTCAAGCAAGCTTGATATTATTTTGCTCGCTTGTTTGTATCTTTGCATAATGGTGCGATGATAGTGTGCTTACGCGACGTTGCACAATGATTGAGTAAAAAGTTTAAATGAATATATTTTGTGTTTGTAGACCATGGAAAAAGAGGTAAAATATCCTTTGCTTGAAACTATAAACTCTCCGTCCGACTTACGCAAGTTACCCGAGAAACAACTCCCGCAGTTGTGTAAGGAACTCAGGAACTTTATTATAGATTCGCTTGCCAACAATCCCGGCCATTTTGCTTCGAGTCTTGGCTCGGTTGAGTTGACAGTTGCCCTGCATTATGTCTATTCAACTCCCGAGGACAAGATTGTATGGGATGTCGGTCATCAGGCTTATGGCCACAAAATACTTACCGGTCGCAGAGACCGCTTCCATACCAACCGCAAGTTGGGTGGTATAAAGCCTTTCCCTTCGCCCGATGAGAGTGAGTATGACTCTTTTGTTGCAGGTCATGCTTCGAACTCAATATCTGCGGCTCTTGGACTTTCTGCCGCTGCAACACTCGAAGGACGCAACGAACATGTGGTTGCGGTAATTGGTGATGGTTCAATGAGTGGAGGCTTGGCCTATGAGGGCTTGAATAACCTCTCGGCAACTCCCAACAACCTGCTCATCATAATGAACGACAACAATATGTCTATCAGTGACAGTGTGGGCGGAATGAAGCAGTTGCTCATCTCAATGCACTCATCAAAGACATACAACAAGGTTCGTTATGCAATAGCCAAAGGATTAAGGAAAATGCATATCCTTAACGAACGCCGTGCCAATGCTGTAATACGCTTCAATAACGGTCTCAAGGCAATGCTGTTCCGCAAGCATAACTTCTTTGAAGGTATGAGTGCCCGCTATTTTGGCCCTATAAATGGTCATGATGTACATGAACTTGTACGTATGCTGCGTAGCATAAAGGATATGAAAGGCCCACGTATGTTGCATATACGCACGACCAAAGGTAAGGGATGGGAACCTGCCGAGAAGAATGCTACCGTATGGCATCAGCCGGGAATCTTTGATATAGAGACCGGTGAGCGTATTGTTACCGAGGGTGGTTCTCCACGTTTCCAGGATGTATTCGGTGAAACGCTGGTGGAGCTTGCTAAGGCCGATGAGAGAATTGTCGGAATTACTCCTGCAATGCCTACAGGTTGCTCCATGAACAAACTTGCCGATGTGTTCCCCAACCGCTGCTTTGATGTGGGTATTGCCGAGGGACACGCCGTTACATTCTCGGCCGGTTTGGCAAAGGGTGGTGCAATCCCGTTCTGCAATATATACTCTTCGTTCATGCAACGCGGTTATGACAACCTCATACATGATGTTGCATTGCAACGCTTGAATTTTGTGCTTTGTCTCGACCGTGCAGGACTTGTGGGCGAGGATGGCCCGACTCACCACGGAGCATACGACCTCGCATATTTGCGTCCTGTACCTAACATTACAATATCTTCGCCTTATGACGAGTGTGAGCTGCGTCGTCTTATGTACACTGCAGTGCAGCCTGGAGCGGGTTCGTTTGTGATACGTTATCCACGCGGAAAGGGTACCCTTGTCGACTGGCGTTGTCCTCTTGAGACCGTCGAGGTTGGCAAAGGTCGCTGTATCACAGAAGGTACCGATGTTGCCTTGTTGACACTTGGTCCTATCGGAAAGGTTATGGAAGAGGCTGTTGCCCAGGCCAAGAAGCAGGGTGTCAGCGTTGCACATTACGACATGCGCTTCCTTAAACCAATTGATACGGATATCCTGCGTAAGGTTGGCGAGAACTTCAAATATGTGATAACCCTTGAGGACGGTACGGTAAAGGGAGGTCTTGGCAGTGCTGTGCTTGAGTATATGGCAGCCCATGGATATACACCAAAGGTTGAGATAATGGGTATACCCGATGAATTCATAGAACATGGTGCGCCCGAAGAACTTTATCGCCTATGCAAGATGGATAAGGAAGATGTTCTGCGCGCAATATTAAAGTTTAAGGAAAAATGAAAATTGTCATAGCCGGAGCCGGTGCTGTAGGAACGCACCTCGCCAAGATGCTTTCGGTTGAGAACGAAAACGTCATATTGCTCGACGAAAGCGAAGAGAAACTCGGTAAAATGGAGTCTCTCTTCGACTTGCAGGCAATAGTGGGTGACCCTACAAAAATATCGGCACTCACAAATGCCGGTGTAAGCGGAGCCGAACTCTTTGTGGCAGTAACTCCCGACGAGAGCCGCAATATAACAGCGTGTATCCTTGCCCATTATCTTGGTGCAAAGAAAACTATAGCCCGAATTGACAACTACGAATATCTGTTGCCAAAGAACAAGGCCTATTTTGCCTCTCTGGGTGTAGACTCTCTCATTTACCCCGAACAACTTGCGGCCGAGGAGATTGCCACCAGCATAAAATATAGTTGGGTGCGTCAAATGCTTGAATTTGGTGATGGCGCACTTGTGATGATTGGTGTAAAAATGCGCGATAATGCTTCGTTGCTGAATATACCCTTCAAGGAACTTTCAAAGGAAATACCATATCACATTGTGGCAATTCAACGTGGAGATGAAACTATAATTCCACGCGGAAACGATGTCATTCTTGTCGATGACTTCGTATGTTTCATGACAACGCGCGACCAGATACCATATATACGCAAGATAACTGGTAAGGAAAAGTTTACCGAGGTACGGAGTGTCATAATAATGGGTGGTAGCCGCATTGCAGTGCGTACTACAAAGCTTATCCCCGACAACATTGATGTAAAAATCATAGAGAGTGACCTTAGCCGTTGCCACAAATTACTTGAACTTGTCGATGACAAGGTGATGATTATAAACGGAGATGCCCGTGATCCCGAACTGTTGCGCAGCGAAGGTATTGACCGCACCGACGCTTTTGTGGCATTGAGCGACAATTCCGAAACAAATATTCTTGCGTGCCTTGCTGCCAAAAGATGTGGTGTGTACAGAACTGTATCCGAGGTGGAGAACATCGATTATATTTCAATGGCCGAAAGTATGGATATAGGCTCCGTAATCAACAAGAAGAAACTTGCTGCCAGTACAATATTCCAGATGATGCTCAACACCGATGTACTTAGCGTCAAGTGTCTCACATTCATACAGGCTGTAGTAGCAGAGTTCCCTGTGAGCGAGGGTGCATACATAACAACAAAGCCGGTAAAGAATCTTGGCCTCCCAATAGGTGCAAATATAGGTGGACTAATCCGTAACGGTGAGGGTATGCATGTTACCGGTAATACAATGATTCAGGCCGGCGACCATGTGATAATATTCTGCCGCGAGAATTTTCTCAAAAAACTGGAAAGATACTTCAAGTAACAATGTTACATCCCAAAATCATATTCCGTATTATTGGTCTGTTGCTTTTCATTGAGGCAATATTCCTTGGTGGCAGCGTTGTTGTCGCATGGTATTATAATGAGCCTATAATAACGGAGTTGCTTACATCAATTCTTACTATGGTTGGTGTGGGTTCTGTGCTTACAGCCTTCTGTCGTGGTACCGAGCGCAATATCTCGCGCAAGGACGGATATGTTGTTGTGACCCTCTGTTGGGTAGTGTTTTCGCTGTTCGGTTCACTGCCCTATATGCTGAGCGGGCATATTCCCGATTTTACCGATGCTTTTTTTGAGACTATGTCGGGCTTTTCAACCACAGGAGCTACAATATTACAGGATATTGAGGCGCTTCCCAAGTCTTTGCTGTTCTGGCGAATGATGACCCATTGGGTCGGTGGTTTGGGAATTGTGTTCTTTACTGTGGCTGTGTTCCCGATATTCGGTTTGAGCGATATGAACCTGTTTGCGGCAGAGTCGGTAGGCCCAATGCGTACGAAACTTCATCCGCGTATTTCGGTTACGGCACGTTGGATTTTGACAATATACATTGGTCTTACAATAATGGCGGCAGTGGCAATGTACTTTGCCGGAATGGGCAAGTTTGATGCCTTATGCCACTCAATGTCGACTATTGCAACCGGTGGCTTCTCTACCAAGCAGGAGAGCATTGCGGCATTTGATTCTGCTGCAGTTGACTATGTTACAACACTTTTCATGTTCTTGGGTGGTGTAAACCTCTCGTTACTATATCTTTTCATTTTCAAGGCCCGCCCTAAAGTTCTGTTGAAGGATACTGAATTCCGCACTTACGCCGGAATTGCGGCTGCCTTTACTGTTGTGATATTTGCAGGACTATACTTTTCACAACCAACACCAATGGGGCTAGAGGAGTCTTTCCGCGCCTCGTTGTTCCAGGTAGTCTCTTTACAGACAACTACCGGTTTTGCGACATCCAATTATGTTGCGTGGTTGCCGCTGCTATGGCTCATGCTATGTGCGCTCATGTTCTTTGGTGCTTGTTCCGGTTCAACGTCGGGTGCAATGAAGTGTCTGCGCATATCAATCCTTTTCAAGGCTATGATCAACGAGTTCAAGCGCATTGTTCACCCCAATGCTGTAATTCCGGTGCGCATGACAGGCAAGATTATTCCCACCTCGGTGCAGTCGGCAGTGCTTGCCTATACAGTTATATATATATTTGTAATGATTACAGGTCTGGTAGTGAATATGGGATTCGGACTCGATTTCCTCGACTCCTTTGGACTTTCGGTATCATCAGTCGGCAATATCGGTCCGGCTCTCGGACATTATGGTCCTATGGATACTTTTGCTCTGCTACCGGCTCCTGTCAAATGGTTCAGCGCATTCCAAATGCTCGTCGGCCGTCTTGAATTCTTTGCAGTGCTGTTGTTGTTTACTCCGGTATTCTGGCGAAGAAGATAAACCGCGAAGATTTTATCCGATAGAATTATTCGCTATTTTGCCAAAATCATTGTATGAACATTATTTTCTTGGGATAAATCTGAATTCATTAAATACCGGTGAATAAAAGTTGATTTGGCTACAACTGTCCCAAAGTTGCAACGATTGTTATAGAACATTAAGTGACTTTAAGTCAAAATCATTGGTATATGCCTTTGAACTTTATTTTATTATTAAATAAGGGCAATGCCCTTATCGTATCAGGTGTTGATCTACTAACTATTTTATAATTTTTCAATTTCTTTTGCACGTTCTGGCGAGATTCCGAGTTTCTCTCTAAAGCGCTCCAATAAGCGACGTTCACTTGATGAAATGTCACCGCCCTCATCAAGGCATTGCTTTACCTCTTCAAGATATTCTTTTTCACTTTGTGTGATTGTCGTGGACGGGCAAGAATCATTTCCAAGACTTTTAATGTCGGCAAATTTTATACGAATGGCGAGAACTGCATTTTCATGTCCTTCGAATTTTTCTTTGAGTTCTTGTCGGTAGTTGATATTGGTGTCGACCATTAAACTTTCGAACTCCGCAGAGACCATTTTTAGTTCCGTGTTGTCAATCATTTGGCTCTTTTTGGTCTCCATTCGCTCCTCGTGTTCGCGAAGACTGCCTTGCATACGTTGCTCATATATGCGTTGCCATGCTGTATCTTATAGTGTGCTCAACAGCTCCTCAATATCTGCCTTCAGTTTTTTGTAGGGAGGTGCTTGCTTGTAGTCGGTGTTCTTGTTGAGCATCATGCCCACATCGCATTGGCTGTGTCGGTACGAGGCCAACTCGTTGTTATATTGCTGACGGTGGTATGCGAGCCGTCCTATCTCCTCCTCGCGTTTGCTGCGAAGGTGGCGGCATACCGGTTGCAGTACACGCAATACAACGCTGTTCATGATATGGTGTCCCTGTATATAGAAATATGTCTCATCGGGGTGTATTCCAAGCGTCTCAAACTCCTTGCTCAGTTTCTTCTGTTCATCGATCAGTTCGGGAAACTGTTTCTCCAACAGTTGTATGTTGTGGTTGACGCGGGTACCCAATTGTTGGAGCGAGTATGCCGGTTTGCCAATGGTAAACGAGGTTATGCGTACAATCTCGCAGAACCTTAGCATGCTCATGCTTCTGGTGTCGTGCCTGCGGTACAAAAGGATATTCCATACAAATAGCGGGTAGCAAATGCGTGAATATAGTTTGAAGAACTCCTTGAAATCAATAACGTTGCTGTCGTTCTGTGTGCATAGTACACACACCTGTTTCAGGCTGTCGGCATAGCACCTGAAGTTTTCTATTGAGTAGGCGTATGTGTGCAGTATATATCTGTTTTCCAGCATTTGGCGCGATGTGGATGTGGCTCCTTGCAACAGATAGTCGTAGTCGCTGTCTACACAGGCAATCATGTTCCGTCCGTATGCCTTGCCCAACATGTTCATCATAGCCTGCTTTTTCCCTTTGGTCAACTTAGAACGTGCCGGCAACAATATCTCGAAATGTACCTTTTCACTTTCGTATTCGTTGAATACCGATCGCCAGAACGATATGTCATCATAGCTCTCTACATATGCTATAATGCGTTGTGCTGCTCTCTTCGGTCGCAGTGAATTTGCAGCCTCTATGAAACTTGAATTGAGATATTCAGTGAGCTTTTTCATATCTCAGTAGTATTTGCTTTTGGCTCTTACTTCGTAATCTCCTCAATTTCGGTAACAGCATCCATCCATCCGTCCATGACTATTGCCGGTGAGTGGGTACACAGAATAATCTGTGTGTTGGGGTTCAGTGTGCGTATGAGTGTAATAAGTCTTTGCTGCCACTCTATGTGCAACGAAATTTCCGGTTCGTCCATAAGCATGACACCGGGGCGGTTTTCCTGTACAAGTGCTGTGAGCAGTATGACAAGAATCTGCTTCTCACCCGATGACAGCTTGTATGGTGGTATTGTCTCTCCGTATTGGTTGAAGAGTATTTCATTGCTGTCGCGCGAGATTGTCTTTGCTGTGGGTGCAAAAAGTTCGTCAACCAGGTCCTGGAACTTCTTTTTGGGTTTGGTGAGTTCTGCTGCAAGACGCTGATCGTCGGGGTTGCCCGATGTCAGCAATGATATTATCCTGTTGCCGATGTTTACCTGATAGTTGAGATAACGGCGCTGTAGATTGTAGAGTTGCCAATCGAGTTCGGTGCGTATGTCGGCTCCCGAAATCTTCTCAATCATCTCGCTGCTGAGTATAGGACGGTCAATACTGCTTATAACGTCAAAGTTTATGCTTGTCGCGTCCTTTGGATAGAAGTTTATATGTACCCCGTCTCCAGGGTTGCAGGTCAGACGCCCGTCGTGCATAATCTTCAAGTGTCCGGCCGAGCGGTTGATGATGGTACTCTTGCCAACTCCATTGCTTCCGCTCAATATGTTTACATCGGGACGTAGCTCCCAAAATATATGCTTGCGGTTGCTCCACAAGGAGTCTATTTCAATGCTCTCTATGTATTGCGCCATTTTTTCCATAGTCCTGCAGTTTGTGGTTGAATTGGTTGGCTGAGCGTAGTGATACAGCCTGTCGCGGTATTCTGCTATGCCCGGCATGACAACTGTACGATGACATCGTAGCTGTCTCTTTGTAGAAAGCAAATTTATATAATGTGCTTCTTATTTTCAAATATAAGTTTGTGAATTAATTTAAAAATAGTGAAAAAAGTTGCGAAGCGGCAATTTGTTCTTATCTTCGCATTACAGAATATTGCCAATCTGTTATGCTATATAAAAATTCAGAGCTATGTTGCACATCTATTGTATCAATAACGGCGTTACAAAGGATTTCCCAAAGGGAGTCTCTTTGTCGGAGATTTATAAAGGGCTTGAGCTTGAAATGCCATACGGCGCAATAGCAGCCCGTGTCAATAACGAAGTAGAGGGGCTTGCTCTGCGTCTCTATCGTCACAAGGATGTGGAATTCATAGATATAACTTCGGACGACGGTATGCGCATGTATGTGCGTTCACTCACTTTCATATTCATGAAGGCAATGAACGAGATGTTCCCGGGCGAGGAGGTGCGTTTTGAAAATGCCATATCACGTGGTTACTATTGTCGAGCCAACCGACCGTTGACCGATGAACAGGTGGGGCATATAAGGAACCGTATGAGGCAGATTGTGGAGAGTGATATACCTTTCAAACGGGTCGAGTGCCACACCCGGGATGCCAAGGATGTGTTCGAGCGTATAGGCCGCAAGGATAAGGTTCGTCTGCTCGAAACTTATACATATCTCTATACAAGCTATTATGAACTCGATGGTTATGTCGACAGTTATTACAACGGCCTTGTTCCAAGTACAGGCTATATAAAGCTGTTCGAAATCGAGAGGTTTGCCGATGGTGTGCTGTTGCGTGTTCCCAACAAGGAACGTCCCACACAACTCGAGGACAAGGTTCCGCAGGATAAACTGCAGGAGATTTTTGAAGAGCGTTTGCAGTGGCACCAGAAAATGGGCGTCGAGACCATCGGTGACTTCAACAAGGGGGTAAGTTCCGGTTTCGGAATAGACCTTGTAAACGTATCAGAGGTGTTGCAGGAGCGCCGTTTGTCAACTATTGCCGACCAGATACATGAACGTGGAGCCAGAGTGGTACTTATTGCAGGCCCATCATCATCGGGCAAGACAACATTCAGCAAACGTCTGAGCGTGCAGCTGCTTGCCTGTGGTCTGCGCCCTTATGCAATATCGCTCGACGACTTTTTTGTGAACCGTACCGAGACTCCCCGCAAGCCCGATGGCGATTACGATTTTGAATCGATATACTCAATAGATCTGCCATATTTCAATGCAACCCTCACACGTATACTTGCCGGCGAAGAGGTGGAGCTTCCATACTATAATTTTGTAAAGGGTGAACGCGAATTCAAAGGAAACCGTCTCAAACTGACTCCGCAGATGGTGCTTGTAATAGAGGGAACACATGCGTTGAATCCAATGCTTACCCAGCAGGTGCCCGACAGTGAAAAGTTCCGCATCTATGTTTCGGCATTGACTTCGATAAAACTCGATTACCACAACTATATATCAACATCCGACAACCGTCTTTTGCGACGTATGTTGCGCGACGCCAAATATCGTGGCTATTCGGCGGTTGAGACAATACAGCGTTGGCCAAGTGTGCGCAAGGGCGAGGAAGAATGGATTTTCCCCTATCAGGAGAATGCCGATGTAATGTTCAATTCATCGCTTTTCTATGAACTTGCAGTTATAAGAACCCATGCCGAGCCTATATTGCGTGCTGTGCCGCAGAATATAAAAGAGTATTCCGAGGCGCGTCGCCTTTTGCGTATTCTGGAATATATTGTACCTTTGCAGGACGATGAGCTGCCTCCCACATCTGTGGTGCGTGAGTTCCTTGGTGGCAGCAGCTTCAAGTATTGATAAAAGATATGCCAAGAAGTTCCGTTTCACAAACTCAGGCCCAGTTGCAGGCCATGACCCAAACCCTGTCGCCACAGCAGTTGCTTGTGGTGCAGCTTCTTGAACTCACAACCGTTGAGTTGGAGGATAGGGTCCGTAGTGAGGTCATGGATAATCCAATGCTTGAGACTGCAGGGGATAATGATGAATTCTCCGGTGAAAGTGGAACCGACAGTGATATTGTAGAGTCATCGGCTTCGTCTGACGACGATGATTATAGTGGCGAGGGTGATATTCCTGTAGCTGTGGCACAACGGTACGCCGATGTGCCAGTCGGTGATTCTGTCTCCTTTGGCGATACCCTCATGGAGCAGCTCGGGCAGTTGACGCTTACACCTACTGAACTGGCTGTTGGTGAGTATCTCATAGGTTCTCTCGACGAAGACGGACTTTTGCGCAAGTCGCTTTCCGAGATTGAGGACGAACTGCTCATATACAACAATATGGATACCGATGAGGAGTTCCTGCTATCGGTTCTACGTAAAATACAGACCTTTGAGCCTGCCGGCATTGCTGCACGTGACTTGCGCGAGTGTCTTATGCTACAGCTTGAGCGCAAGGTTGGTAAAAAGGCTAATCCATTGGCAATTTCCATTGTTAAGGATTATTATGACGATTTCGTTGGAAAACGTTGGGAACAGATAGCCGACAAGGTCGGTGTCTCAAAGGAAGAATGCCGCAATGCGATTGCCGAAATTGTACGTCTTAATCCACGCCCGGGCGCCTCGCTTTCCGAGGGTATCGGCTATAGCAGGCAACAGGTGGTTCCCGATTTTATCCTTGATGTTCAGGAAGAGAATGTATTTGTCTCTTTGAATAATGCTCATTTGCCGTTGTTGAAGGTTGGTGATGAGTATCTGCAATTGCTTGAACAGCAGAATGGCGCAAGCGAAGCAGCGCAGTTTCTGCGTCAGAAAATAGAGGCTGCCAAGGGATTTGTAAGTGCTGTTGAACAACGTCAGCACACAATGATTGTAACCATGCGCGCGATAGCCTCTATGCAAAAGCAATATTTCCTTAGTGGCGGCGATGAGTCTATGCTTAAACCCATGATACTCGATGATGTTGCAAAGGTTACAGGGCTCGATATATCAACCATTTCACGTGTGAGCAACAGCAAGTATGTACAGACACCGTGGAGTATAACTCCACTGAAGTATTTCTTCAGCGATGGTGTCGTCAAGGATGATGGTACAGAACAGTCTGTCTATGAACTCTTTGAGGTTATAAAGGAAATAGTTGAGGCCGAGGACAAGTCTGCTCCGCTCAACGATCAGGAACTGCAGGAACAGCTTGTTGTGCGTGGCTATAATGTGGCAAGGCGCACTGTTGCAAAGTATCGCGAACAGCTTGGTATACCGGTAGCTCGTCTGCGCAAGGAATAAATTCTCATATTCTTTGCTACAGTGCCCCTCAACGGCATTTTGTTGTATCTATTTTCGGCTAAATCCTTGTCGTTTATTGAAAAGATTTATATTTTTGCAACTATACATCAAATTGGGTATTCTGTATGCCTGCCGGGCATAGGCTAAATAAAGATAAATTATGTCAAAACCGCATGTAACAATTGAGGAGGTCAAGGAGGACCTGCGATATTTGCGTCTGCTTGCACGTGATTTTCCAACCGTGTCGAGCGTGACAACAGAGATTATAAACCTTGAGGCTATTTTGCAGTTGCCAAAGCCTACAGAACATTTTCTTGCCGATTTGCATGGCGAGGACGAGGCTTTCCAGCACATACTGCGCAATGCTTCGGGAAATATCAAGCGTAAAGTTTGCGAACTCTTCGGGAACAGTATCACCCCCGAGGAGAAGAAGGAGTTGTGTACGCTCATCTATTATCCCGAGCAGAAACTCAAGCAAATGCGTCAGGCAGGTGAACTCTCGTTTGAATATTACTCATGTCTGCTCAACCGACTTATTGTCGTTTGCCGCGACGTGTCGTCAAAATATACACGTTCAAAGGTGCGCAAAAGCCTCCCCGAGGAGTATGCCTACATCATTGAGGAACTTCTGCATGAGGCAAACGACTATCAGAACAAACAGGCCTATTTCAATGTAATTATCAAGACAATCATCGGAACAGGCCGTGCAGGGCATTTCATCACAGCACTCTGTTATCTCATACAGCGTCTGGTAATAGACCGTCTGCATATTCTTGGCGATATCTTTGACCGTGGCCCCGGTGCACATCGCATAATGGATGCCTTGTGCAACTATCACCATGTGGATATAACATGGGGTAACCACGATGTCTTGTGGATGGGTGCTGCAGCCGGTAACACATGCTGTATTGCCAGTGTACTCCGTTTGTCGTTGCGCGATGCCAATACAAAGACTCTTGAAGATGGCTATGCAATCAACATGGTACCGTTGGCAACATTCGCCATGGAGCAGTATGCCGATGATCCATGTGAAATATATCAGCCGCGAGTAGATGCGGAACGCACCAATTTTACCGAGAAGGATGTGCGTCTCATTGCGCAAATGCACAAGGCAATCTCTGTCATAGAGTTCAAACTGTCTGGTCAGATAGCTATGGCACACCCCGAGTGGAACATGATGGACCGCTGTCTCATGGAGTTCATCAACAAGGAACGTGGAACCATAACCATCGACGGCAAGGAGTACGAAATGCTCGACAAACTGTGGCCAACATTCAACCCCGCCGACCCATATGCGCTCACCCCCGAGGAGAGTGACGTTATGGAACGTCTGCGTCGCTCTTTCAAGCGCAGTGTGCGTTTGCAGAATCATGTGGCATGTCTGCTTATGCGCGGTGGCATGTATACAATATATAACTCAAACCTTATGTTCCATGCTGCAGTGCCCATCAACGAAGATGGTTCAATGCGCGAGGTCGTATTTGATGGTGTGCCTGTAAAGGGTAAGGAACTGCTCAAGAAGGTAGAGCGCATGGCGCGTACTGCGTTCGATGTCGATGTTGACCGTGATACACGCAATAAATATGCCGATTTCTTCTGGTATCTCTGGTGTGGCCCCGAGTCACCTCTCTTTGGCAAGGCCAAGATGGCTACATTCGAGCGTTATCTGCTCACCGACAAGGAGGTGCAGAAAGAGCCCAAGGGATGGTACTATATCCTGCGTGACAATGCTGCAGTCTGCGATGGCATTCTCGATGAGTTCGGCGTAATTGGCGACCATCGTCACATTATCAACGGTCACGTTCCTGTTCGTGTGGGCAAGGGCGAGACTCCAATCAAGGCCAATGGAAGACTAATGGTCATTGACGGCGGTTTCTCACGCGTATATCACAACCGCACTGGTATTGCCGGTTATACACTTGTTTATCACAGTCGTGGATTTGAACTTGTACAACACACTCCGTTCACTTCAACCGAGGAGGCTATCATAAACGGAACCGATATTGAGAGTACAACCAAGATTGTGGAGATGGTGGGTGAACGTCAAAAGGTACGTGATACCGATATCGGTCGAGGTATAATGGTTAAAATTGCCGATCTTGAACGTCTGTTGACAGCCTATCGCAAGGGTATAATAAAAGAGAGACCGTAATAAAGGTGAAAAGTGAAAGCTGAAATGTAAAAGGTTGTGCAGGTGAGTGGTGTAGCCCGGTCCAAGTACACGCAGTATGGTTGAATGTGGAACCAAATCTGTCAACTGATTGCAATATAAGACAATAACAAAAAAACAGAACAATATATGAAAGCTATAGTAAGCGTTATAATGGGAAGTACATCGGATCTTCCTGTAATGAAGAAAGCTACCGATTTCCTTAATGAGATGAAAGTACCGTTTGAGGTCAATGCCTTGTCGGCACACCGTACCCCCGAGGCCGTAGAGGCTTTTGCCAAAGGTGCAAAGGAACGTGGAATAAAGGTAATCATTGCAGCTGCTGGAATGGCGGCTCACTTGCCTGGCGTAATTGCAGCAAGCACTACATTGCCGGTTATCGGAGTGCCTATCAACAGTACTCTCGACGGTATGGATGCACTGCTTGCCATTGTTCAAATGCCTCCAGGTATTCCCGTTGCAACAGTCGGTGTCAACGCTTCGCTCAATGCCGCAATCCTGGCTGTAGAAATGCTGTCGCTTGCCGATACCGGGCTTGCCGAGAGATTGGCTGCATATAAGGAAGATCTCAAGAAAAAGATTGAGAAGGCCAATGAGGATTTAAAGGAACTGCAATATGAGTACAAGACAAACTGATATGAATCTTTTCAACTACCGTCGTCGCAATACCGTTGAGGTGAATGTGGGCGGTGTTGCTATAGGTTGCAATAACCCTGTACGTGTCCAGTCAATGACCAATACCGGTACAATGGATACCGAGGGTAGTGTGGAGCAGGTACTCCGTATTGTAGACAAAGGTGGCGAACTTGTGCGCCTTACAACACAGGGTAATCGCGAGGCTGTCAACATGGGAAGTATCAAGCAGCAGCTTGTAGCGC
This sequence comes from Bacteroidaceae bacterium, assembly GCA_017555865.1. Taxonomy (GTDB): domain Bacteria; phylum Bacteroidota; class Bacteroidia; order Bacteroidales; family Bacteroidaceae; genus HGM04593. Next base: position 1,498 of record JAFZFM010000101.1, on the reverse strand, counting down.
GTGGATGTAATGTGCCTCTTGTTGCCGATGTACACTTCAATGCGTCTGTTGCAGATACTGCGGCGCAGTATGCCGACAAGGTGCGTGTGAACCCCGGCAACTATGTCGATACTGCACGTACATTCAAACATATCGATTATACCGACGCCGAGTATGCCGATGAACTCAAGCGTCTGCGTGAGCGTTTTGTCACATTCCTTGACATTTGTAAGGCCGAGGGTAAGGCTGTGCGTGTTGGTGTCAACCATGGTTCGCTCAGCGACCGCATTATGAGCCGTTATGGCGATACTCCATCGGGTGTGGTAGAATCGTGCATGGAGTTCTTGCGCATATGCCGTGACGAGAACTTCAACAATGTCGTTGTTTCAATAAAGACAAGCAACACATCAATGATGGTTACAACAGTGCGACTGTTGGTTCGTGTAATGGCAGCCGAGGGCATATCATATCCGTTGCACCTGGGTGTTACCGAGGCTGGTGATGCCGAGGATGGCCGTATAAAGAGTGCTGTAGGTATCGGTGCATTGCTTGCCGACGGTATAGGTGACACACTGCGTGTTTCGCTTGCCGAGGCTCCCGAAAACGAAATACCTGTAGCAAAGGAACTGGCTTCTTATGTAGCTTGTCGTGCCAATCAGCCATACATTGACGCTGCAGTTGCCCCAGGATTCAATTATGAGGAGCCGGTACGTCGAGCAACTGTTGCGGTTGGTGCTGTTGGTGGTACCAATGTTCCGGTTGTCGTTGGTGGCGCAGTTGAGGATGTCGATATAACTCCCGATTTCATTGCAGCCGATGTCCATCCGGTGGCTGTTGAGGCTGCAACCGACGGTGCGTTTGTGGCTGTGGATTATGCAGCTCTTACAGCCGAGAATATCGCAAAGATAAAATCGTTGGAAAATATTGTACTTGTTGCATCTTCTTCACACGTGAACCCGGTTGGTGAACTTCGCGCTCTTGTTCATAAACTTATTATCGAAGGTGTCGTTGCCCCTGTGGTAATTCGTCGTGCATATAACGAAGAAACAATCGAGAGTCTTCGTATAAAAGCAGCAGCCGACCTTGGTGTACTGCTTATAGACGGCCTTGTGGATGGTCTATGGATAGAGAACAGCGTTGGTACAGCTGCCGAAATAAATGCTATTGCCTTTGGTATTCTGCAGGCTACACGTGCACGAATAAGCAAGACCGAATATATCGCCTGTCCCGGTTGTGGCCGAACAATGTACGACCTGCAAGGTACACTTGCCCGCATTAAGGCTGCGACAGCGCATCTCAAGGGGTTGAAGATTGGTGTCATGGGTTGTATTGTAAACGGCCCCGGCGAAATGGCCGATGCCGATTATGGCTATGTGGGTGCTGCCCGCGGTAAGGTTTCGCTCTATCGCCGTAAAGAGTGTGTGGAGAAGAATATTCCCGAAGATGAGGCTATCGAACGCCTTTTGCAGTTGATTGACAGTGACAGAAAATGATAATATAAAGACTTGCCCCTCTTGCT